>DAIDAU010000139.1 GCA_027310465.1 Rhodocyclaceae bacterium | reverse complement strand
AGGCATGTTCGTCCATCGAGTCAATCGCCAGTGGCTGCTGGCCCTCGGCGTCGAGCAGAAGCTGCTGCCGGCCGGCGTGGTGCGCCAGGCCGCCGCCGAGCGCGCAGCGAACATCGAGGCCGAGCAAGGCCGCAAGGTCGGACGCAAGGAACTGCGCGACCTGCGCGAGCGCATCACCGAGGAATTCATGCCGCGCGCCTTCTCGCAGCGGCGCACCAGCTGGTGCTGGATCGATCCGGTCAACGGCTGGCTCGCGCTCGACGCCGGTTCCGACGCGCGCGCCGACGAGATCCTCGAGGTGCTGCAGCAGACGGTTTCAGGCATCGCCCTGCGCCCGCTGCAGACCCAGGTGTCGCCGACGTCGGCGATGACCGATTGGCTCGCCGGCGGCGACGCGCCGGCCGGCTTCAGCATCGACGACGACCTCGAGCTGCGCTCCGCCGCCGAGGCGCACTCGGCGATCCGCTACGTGCGCCACGCGCTCGAAGGCGGCGAGATCAGGAAGCACATCGAATCCGGCAAGATCGCCACGCGCCTGGCGATGACCTGGAACGACCGGATTTCCTTCGTGCTCACCGACAAGCTGCAGGTCAAGCGGCTGGCCTTCCTGGACATCCTCAAGGAGGAAGCCGAGCAGAACGCGGAAACCGCCGACGAGCAGTTCGACATCGACTTCGCCCTGATGGCCGGCGAACTGGCGCACCTGCTGGCCGATCTCGTCGTCGCGCTCGGCGGCGAGCTGAAGCCGACCTGAACGCGCGATGCCCATCGACCTCGTCGGCGTGCTGGTGCTGGCCGCCCTCGCCTGGCTCTGGTGGGACAGCCTCAAGGCGCGCGACGCCGGCATCGCGGCGGTGCGCGCGGCCTGCGAGGCCGAAGGCCTGCAACTGCTCGACGAGACCGTCGCGATCGCCGGCCTGAAGCCGGCGCGCGACGACGACGGCCGCCTGGCGCTGCGGCGCGTCTACGAATTCGAATACACGGATACCGGCGACAACCGCCGCCGCGGCAGCCTGGTGATGCTCGGGCAGCGCGTCCTGGTGATCAACATCGGGCTGCGCCTGGTGCCCGGACAGCGCACGCTGCACTGAGAAGAAACGGTGCAGCGCGCGGCAATTGGTCGGGGTGATAGGATTCGAACCTACGACATCCTGCTCCCAAAGCAGGCGCGCTACCGGGCTGCGCTACACCCCGCGGAGCGGCGATTCTACGCAGCGCGGGATGGGCGGTCAAATCACCCTGCGGACGCCTCGGCTACTGGGGAAGACGTCATAAAATCTCGACTTGCGGCCGGGGAACGTTTCGTTTATAAAGGCGGCTTTTCCGAACCGGAACATTGCAGCATGGCTGAAGATCTTCTGCACAAGCAGTTCCCTCCCTATGTCGCGAAGAAGGGCGAGGAATACATGAACAGCAAGCAGCTGGCGCACTTCCGCAAGATCATGGAGGCGCTGAAGGCCGAGCTGCTCGGCGACATCGAGCGGACCGTGCATACGATGCAGGACGAGGCCACCGTGTTCGCCGATCCCAACGATCGCGCCAGCCAGGAATCCGACATCGCGCTCGAGTTGCGCAACCGCGACCGCGAGCGCAAGCTGATCAAGAAGATCGACGAATCGATCGCGCGCATCGACAGCGGCGAGTACGGCTACTGCGACAGCTGCGGCGTCGAGATCGGTCTCAAGCGTTTGGAGGCGCGCCCTACGGCGACGCTGTGCATCGACTGCAAGGAGCTGGAGGAGAGGAAAGAGAAGCAGATGGCGAAGTGATCGCCGTTCGCTTCCCGATCTAAAACAAGCCCGCAAGGGCAAACAAAAAAGGACGCCGCGGCGTCCTTTTTTGTTTCGGCATAACGCCCGCTCTGGCGGGCGAGCCTTCACGAAGCGTGCGCTTTGTTTCGGCGTAACGCCGCCCGCTTACGCGGCCGGCGCTTCCGGCGCAACCGCATCTGCAGCGGCGGCCTTCATGGACAGGCGCACGCGGCCCTTGTCGTCGGTCTCGATAACCTTGACCTTCACCGCCTGGCCTTCCTTGAGGTAGTCGGAGACGGCGTTGACGCGCTCGTTGGCGATCTGCGAGATGTGCAGCAGGCCGTCCTTGCCCGGCAGGATCTGGACGATGGCGCCGAAATCGAGCAGGCGCAGCACGGTGCCTTCATAGATCTTGCCGACTTCGACTTCCGCCGTGATGTCCTCGATGCGCTTCTTCGCCACCAGCGCGGCGTCGGCGTTGACCGATGCGATGGTCACCGTGCCGTCGTCCTCGATGTCGATGACGCAGCCGGTTTCCTCGGTCAGCGCGCGGATGACGGCGCCGCCCTTGCCGATGACGTCGCGGATCTTCTCGGGGTTGATCTTGATGGTGATCATGCGCGGCGCGTAGGTCGAGACTTCCTGGCGCGCGCCGGACATCGATTCCTTCATGATGCCGAGGATATGCATGCGCGCTTCCTTGGCCTGGGCCAGCGCGACCTGCATGATTTCCTTGGTGATGCCCTGGATCTTGATGTCCATCTGCAGCGCGGTGACGCCGCTGTCGGTGCCGGCCACCTTGAAGTCCATGTCGCCGAGGTGGTCCTCGTCGCCGAGGATGTCGGTCAGCACGGCGAAGCGGTTGCCTTCCTTGATCAGGCCCATGGCAATGCCGGCGACGTGCGCCTTCAGCGGCACGCCGGCATCCATCAGCGCGAGCGAGCCGCCGCAGACGGAAGCCATCGACGAGGAGCCGTTGGATTCGGTGATTTCGGAAACGACGCGCAGCGAATAGCCGAATTCTTCGGCCGGCGGCAGCACGGCGAGCAGCGCGCGCTTGGCCAGGCGGCCGTGGCCGATCTCGCGGCGCTTCGGCGAACCGACGCGGCCGGTTTCGCCGGTGGCGAACGGCGGCATGTTGTAGTGGAGCATGAAGCGCTCGCGGTACTCGCCCTGCAGCGCGTCGATGATCTGCTCGTCGCGGCCGGTGCCGAGCGTGGCGACGACCAGCGCCTGCGTCTCGCCGCGCGTGAACAGCGCGGAGCCGTGGGTGCGCGGCAGCACGCTGTGGCGGATGGCGATCGGGCGCACGGTGCGCGTGTCGCGGCCGTCGATGCGCGGGGAGCCTTCGAGGATCTGGCTGCGCACGATCTTGGCTTCGAGTTCGAAGATCAGGTTGCCGATGTCGATGGCGCCAGGCGCGCCCTCTTCGCCGGTGCACAACGCAGCGACGACTTCGGCGGAGATTTCACGGCACTTCTGCGTGCGCGCCTGCTTGCTGGTGATGCGGTAGGCTTCGCGCAGCTTGGCTTCGGCCAGTTCGCCGACCTTGGCGATCAGCGCCTCGTTCTTGGCGGGCGGCTGCCAATCCCACTCGGGCTTGCCGGCGACTTCGACGAGTTCGTTGATGGCCTTGATGGCGGCCTGCATCTGGTCATGACCGAACACGACGGCGCCGAGCATGACTTCCTCGGACAGCTGCTGCGCTTCGGACTCGACCATCAGCACGGCGGCGG
>DAIDAU010000130.1 GCA_027310465.1 Rhodocyclaceae bacterium | reverse complement strand
AGCTCGAGCTTATCCACCTGCTCGCCTTCGAGGAAGCCGGTGTCGCCCGGATCGACGATGTCGATCTTCTGCAGCATCTGACGGACAATCACTTCGATGTGCTTGTCGTTGATGTTCACGCCCTGCAGACGATAGACCTCCTGGATCTCGTTGACGAGGTAAGCGGCAAGCTCCTCCACGCCCTTGATCGCCAGAATGTCGTGCGGCGCCGGATTGCCGTCGACGATATAGTCGCCCTTCTCGACGACGTCGCCGTCCTGAAGGTGAATATGCTTGCCCTTCGGGATCAGATATTCGACCGGCTCCGCGCCTTCCTCGTTCGGCACGATGCTGAGACGCTGCTTGTTCTTGTAGTCTTTACCGAACTGCACGGTGCCGGAGATTTCTGCGATGATCGCGTGATCTTTCGGACGGCGCGCTTCGAAGAGTTCGGCGACGCGCGGCAGACCGCCGGTGATGTCGCGGGTCTTGGCGCTCTCCACCGAAATACGCGCGACAATATCGCCGGCCTTCACCGTGCCGCCGGGCTCGACCGCGATGATCGAGTCGACGGGCAGCAGATAGCGGGCGTCGCCGCCGCGTTGCAGCTTGGCGACCTTGCCGTCCGGGCCCTTGATGACGATCGAGGGCTTGAGGCTCGCCGAACGCAGGTTGAGGCGATAGTCCATGACCATGCGCTTGGCGATGCCGGTCGACTCGTCGACCGTTTCCGCCAGCGACTGGCCTTCGACGAGATCCTCGAAGCCGATGGAGCCGTCCACCTCGGAGATGATGGGACGGGTGTAGGGGTCCCATTCGGCGAGGCGCTGGCCGCGCTTCACCTGATCGCCGTCGTCGACCTTCAAACGCGCGCCGTATAGGATACGGGTGGCCGCGCGCTCCGTTCCGTCGGGGCCGAGGATCACCACGGCGACGTTACGCGCCATGACGATCAGATCGCCGTCCGAGTTGCGGGCGACGTGACGGTTGCGGATGTGGACCGTGCCTTCGAAGTTCGACTCCAGGAAGGACTGGTCCGCGAGCTGCGCCGCGCCGCCGATGTGGAAGGTGCGCATGGTGAGCTGCGTGCCGGGCTCGCCGATCGACTGCGCCGCGATGACGCCGACGGCCTCGCCCATATTGACGGGCGTGCCGCGCGCAAGGTCGCGACCATAGCATTTGGCGCAGACGCCGTTCTTGGCCTCGCAGGTGAGGACCGAACGGATCTTGACCTCCTGAATGCCCGCCTTCGTGATCGGGTCGAGATGCCATTCCTGGATCATCTCGCCCGCGGGCACGATCACCGTTCCGTCCTGCGCCTTCAAATCTTCCGCGGCCGTGCGGCCGAGGATGCGCGACGCAAGCGAGGCGACGATCTGGCCGGCGTCGATGATCGCCCGCATGCGGATGCCGCCGGTGGAGCCGCAATCCGTGGAGGAGATGATCGAATCCTGCGCGACGTCGACGAGGCGGCGCGTGAGGTAGCCCGAGTTCGCGGTCTTCAACGCCGTGTCCGCGAGGCCCTTACGGGCGCCGTGGGTGGAGTTGAAGTATTCGAGAACCGTCAGACCTTCCTTGAAGTTCGAGATGATCGGCGTCTCGATGATCTCGCCCGAGGGCTTGGCCATCAGGCCGCGCATGGCGGCGAGCTGGCGCATCTGCGTCGGCGAACCGCGCGCGCCCGAGTGCGACATCATATAGATCGAGTTGATGGGCATATCGCGCCCCGCATCGTCCTTACGGACGGCGGAGATGCGCTGCATCATCTCCTCGGCGAGCTTCTCGGCGCATTTCGCCCAGGCGTCGACGACCTTGTTGTATTTCTCGCCCTGGGTGATGAGACCGTCGTTGTACTGCTGCTCATATTCCTTGGCGGCGGCGCGCGTCTCGCCGACGATGCGCTCCTTCGTCTCCGGCACGACCAGTCGTCCTTGCCGAAGGAGATGCCGGCCTTGAAGGCTTCGCGGAAGCCCATGGCCATGATGCGGTCGCAGAAAATGACCGTCTCCTTCTGACCGCAGTTGCGGTAGACGGTGTCGATCATGTTCGAGATTTCCTTCTTGGTCATCAGCTTGTTGACGACGTCGTAGGGAATCTTGTTGTGCTTGGGCATGAGCTGGCCGAGCATCATGCGGCCCGGCGTCGTGTCGAAGATTTTCGCCACGCGATTGCCAGCCGCGTCATAGGTCCAGCCGCGGCCCTTGATCTTGCTGTGCAGCGTGATCGCCTTGGCCGCGAGCGCATGCTCGATCTCGCCCTGATTGGCGAAGCACATGCCCTGGCCCGGCTCGCCGTCGCGTTCCTGCGTGAGATAATAAAGGCCGAGAACGATATCCTGCGACGGCACGATGATCGGCTGACCATTGGCCGGGTGCAGGATGTTGTTCGTCGACATCATCAGCACACGCGCTTCAAGCTGCGCTTCGAGCGACAGCGGCACGTGCACGGCCATCTGGTCGCCGTCGAAGTCGGCGTTGAAGGCCGCGCAGACGAGCGGATGCAGCTGGATCGCCTTGCCCTCGATCAGCACCGGCTCGAAGGCCTGAATGCCG
>DAIDAU010000128.1 GCA_027310465.1 Rhodocyclaceae bacterium | reverse complement strand
GCTTTCGCCGCACTGATCGGCCGCATGCGCGAATCCGCCCACCTGCCGCTGCCCGAACTCGTCGACCACGTCGTCGAACTGTCCGGCCTGCGCGATCACTACCGGAATGAGAAGGAAGGCCAGGACCGGCTCGCCAACCTCGACGAACTCGTCAATGCGGCGAGCAACTTCATCGCCGAGGAAGGCCGCGTCGGCGAGGAAGGGGAGCTTTCGGCCGACCTCGTCGCGTTTAGTTCCGACATAACGCCTTCGGCATTAGTCTCCACTGAAACGCGCCCGTTGGCCCGTTTTCTCGCCCATGCCGCGCTCGAGGCCGGCGAGCACCAGGCCGGCGAAGGCGACGATGCGCTGCAGCTGATGACCGTGCATTCGGCCAAGGGCCTCGAGTTCAACGTGGTCTTCATCAGCGGCCTCGAGGAAGGCCTGTTCCCGCACGAGAACTCGATCCTCGAGCCCGACGGCCTCGAGGAGGAGCGCCGGCTGATGTATGTCGCCGTGACGCGGGCGCGCCGGCGGCTCTACCTGTCGTTCGCGCAGACGCGCATGCTGCACGGGCAGACGCGCTACAACCTGCCGTCGCGCTTCTTCGACGAGATCCCGGTGCCGCTGCTCAAGTGGCTGACGCCCAGGGCGGTCAAGGCCGGCTATGCCTACGAGCCGGAACCCTGCGCCTACGCCGCGCCGCGCAGCAAGGCCGCGGTCAACGGCAGCGGCCTGCGCATCGGCCAGACGGTGGAACACGCCAAGTTCGGCATCGGCGTCATCGTCAGTGCCGAAGGCAGCGGCTCGGACGCGCGCGTGCAGGTGAATTTCGGCGCCGTCGGCATGAAGTGGCTGGCGCTGTCGGTCGCCAAGCTCACGCCGCTTTGAGCTCGCCCGTCGCGCGCAGGAAATAGCGCTCGATCAGCGCGTGCAGCATGCGCTCGACCTCGTGGTCGGAGGATCTTCGGATGTCTTCGAACAGCGGCTCGATCATGCCCTCGAACACGGCGACCAGGCGCGGGTCGAAATGGCTGCCCGCGTGGCCCTTGACGATCGCCATGGCGTCGCGGAAGGGGAACGCCTCCTTGTACGGCCGCTTCGAGGTCAGCGCATCGAACACGTCGACGATCGCGAAGATGCGCGCCGCGATCGGGATGTCCTCGCCGCGCAGGCCCTTCAGGTAGCCGCTGCCGTCGTACTTCTCGTGGTGGAACTCGACGACGTCGCGCGCCCGCTGCAGCCAGTTCGACTTGGCCAGGATGTCGACGCCGAGCGCGACGTGGGTCTTCATGATCGAGAACTCCTGCTCGTCGAGCCGCGCCGGCTTGAGCAGGATGGCGTCGCTGATGCCGATCTTGCCCACGTCGTGCAGGAAGGCGCCGCCGATCATATCGCGCATCACGTCGTCGCCGAGGCCCGCGGCTTCGGCGAGCCTTACCGCGTAGATGGAGACGCGGTAGTTGTGGGCGCTGGTGTCCGAATCGCGTTTCGCGACGGCGCTGCCGAGCACTTCCATCAGCTCGATGTTGCCTTTCAACAGATCGCGCGAGTAGCGCACGACGTCGCGGTTGAGCGACAGGATCACCGGGTAGAGCGCCACCGTGGTCAGCAGCACGACGGCCAGGATCGTCAGCAGCGACAGGATCAGCTCGTGGCGCAGGCGCGCCAGCGTCTCCGGGTCGATGACGAAGACGCCTTCGAAGTAGCCCGCGGTGGCGCCGGACGCTTCCTTCAGCGGCACCAGCACCTGGACCACGCCGTGGTCGCCGACGTGGTAGCGCTGGTAGTGCGGCCGGCCGTCGAACGGGAAGTCGTGCGGGGACTGTTTCAGGTAGTCTTCGATGGCCGCGAAGCCCGGATTGATTTCCTCGAGCACCTTTTCGCGATTCCGGTCGTAGAGCTCGACGACGACGAACCGATCGCGCATCAGGTCGCGCACCAGGCGCTGCAGCGCGCCGTCGCCGGTGTGGCCGTTGATCAGCGAGAGATCGGCGGCGGACAGGCGCTGCGAATCCGCCGTCGCCAGTTCCACCAGTTGGTCGTCGATGTTCTCGATGCCGTGGTACGCCAGCACGCTGCCGATGACGATGGAAATCAGCAGCCAGCTGATCAGCAGGCGGCGCAGCAGGATGCGGTGCAGATGGAGCATCGTTTGCAGTCGGAAAGGAAGGACTGCATGATACCCCGCCGTCGCTTAGGGCCGGCTTAAGGAGCCCGTCAGGCGCGCTTCCGCGCCGCGGCCCGTTGCTGCGCGCGGCAAGCCGCCGCGAGCTCGTCGTAGAGCGCCGCGAACTCCTGCGCCACCTTGTGGCCGCGGTCGAGGTGGATCATCGGCTTCGCCTGCTGGTGCGATTCCTTGATCTTCACCGAGGCCGACAGCATGGTCTTCAGCACCGGGAGTCCCTCGCCGCGCAGTTCGTCGACGATTTGCTGCGGCAGGTTGGCGCGCGGCTGGAACTGGTTGACGACGATGCCTTCGACCTGCAGTTCGCCGTTGTGGTCGGCGCGGATCTCGGCGACGTTTTCGAGCAGCTGGTAGAGCGCGCGGCGCGCGAACTCGTCGCAGTCGAAGGGGATCAGGCAGGCGTCCGCCGCGATCAGCGCCGAGCGCGTGAAGAAGTGCAGCGCCGGCGGCGTGTCGATCCAGACCTCGTCGAAGCCCTCGAGCGAATCGAGCGCCTCGCGCAGCTTGTAGATCTTGTAGCGCGACTCGAGCTTGGCCTGCAGTTCTTCCAGCGCCGCATCGGCCGGCAGCACGAAGAGATTCTCGAACGGCGTCGCGGCGATGAAATCCTCGGTGGGCTTCGGCCGCAGCTTGAAGTTGAGCACCTGATCGAAGAAGCCGCTGGCCGTGTCTTCGAGACTGTCGGCGGCGGCGCCCAGCAGGTAGCGCGTCGAGTTGGCCTGCGGATCGAGGTCGACGACGAGGGTGCGCTTGCCGCGGGAAGCCGCGATGGCGGCCAGATTGCAGGCGATCGTGCTCTTGCCGACGCCGCCCTTCTGGTTGAAAACGACGCGTTTCATATAGACTTCCTCATGTCCCGGGGGCGAGGCAGGCGATTGTGCCACACTCGCCACGGCCGCTTCCACCTGTCGCCGCTATGCGCCTGCTGCTCGTCGAAGATCATCCCGATATCGCCGAATGGGTCGGCAAAGCCCTGAGCCAGAGCGGTTACGCCGTCGACCACCTGGAGCGGGGCGACCACGCCGACCAGGCGCTCGCCACCGAGGCCTACGATCTGGTGATCCTCGACCTGTCGTTGCCGAAAATGGACGGCCTCGAGGTGCTGCGCCGGCTGCGCGACCGCGGCGCCACCGTGCCGGTGCTGATCCTCACCGCGCGCGGCGCGACCGAGGACCGCGTGCGCGGACTCAATCTCGGCGCCGACGACTACCTGTCGAAGCCGTTCGAACTGTCGGAGCTGGAGGCGCGCATCAAGGCGCTGCTCCGGCGCAGCAGCGGGCAGACGCCGACGCTGCGCATCGGCCGCCTCGAGTTCGACACCAACACGCGGCAGGTCAGCGTCGCCGGCACCGCGCTGGCCCTGACCCCGCGCGAGCTGGCCGTATTCGAAGCGCTGGCGGCGCGGCTCGGCAAGCCGGTGTCGCGCGACACGCTGTTCGAGAAGATCTTCGCCTTCGACGCCGAAGTGCGCGCCGAGGCGATCGAGATCTACGTCCATCGGCTGCGCAAGAAACTCGAAGGTTCCGGCGCGAACATCAGCACGCTGCGCGGCCTCGGCTACGCGCTGGGCGAGACGCGTGGCTAGCCTGCGGCGGCGCGCAGGAGCGCGTCCTCTATGCGGTGCGGGGCACCGACCGCAAGGCTGACCAGCTACCCGGACATGCCTCTGCCGCAGGCGACGCCCAACGACAGGACGCTGGCGGTCGGAGTCGCCGCGCCCCGTGCGCCGCACATCCTTTCGGCATCGAAAGCAAATCGAAAGACGCTTCCTCTCTAATAGGCTCGTCCTGCGAGCGGATTGCGGGCCCGGCTCGACATTCGCAAGCGCCTAAGAGCGCGGAAAAAAAAGAGGGAGGAAGATGAGAAGCACAGCATTGCCATCGCTTCCGAGCGACTCAGAATGGACCCCTGGATGAGCCGTTCCGGCGCGGCCCCTTCCCGCGGGATTCGCCGGTATCGGGAAGCGCAGATCAATCCCGCCTTCCGGGACATGGCCAAGCCGATCCGGCTCGGCCCGGCGCTGATGACCTATCTGGATGCGGCGAAGCGCCGCGAATTCTTCAGGCAGTGGCAGCAAGGCGCCGCCGGCGGGTGACGGCGGCGCAAACGATCGCAAAGGAGAGCCCATCATGTCGAACGCCGCCGCATCCCGCTGGGCCGCGTTTCTCCCCCTGGCCTTGGCCGCCGTCGTCGCGCTGGTGCCGCCGCCGGCGGGACTCGAACAGCATGCCTGGTTCTTCTTCGCGATCTTCGCCGGCACCATCACGGCGCTGATCATCGAAACCTTCCCCTTCGCCGCCGTCGGGCTGATGGGCACGGCGCTCATCGCCGCCCTGGCGCCCTGGGTGCTGTTCGGCCCCAAGGATTTCGCCAATCCCAAGTTCAAGCCGACCGAGGAGGCGATCAAGTGGATGCTGTCGGGCTGGTCGAGCACGACGGTGTGGCTGGTGTTCGCCGCCTTCACTTTCGCCGTCGGCTACGACAAGACGGGGCTCGGCCGCCGCATCGCGCTGGCGCTGGTGAAGGCGATGGGCCGCCGCACGCTGTTCCTCGGCTACGCCGTGATGCTTTCCGATGCGCTGATCGCGCCGTTCACCTCATCCAACACCGCGCGCAGCGCCGGCACCATCTTCCCCATCGTGCGCAACCTGCCGGGCCTCTACGACTCGAAGCCGCACGATCCCTCGTCGCGCAAGATCGGCGGCTACGTGATGTGGGTGGCCTTCGCCACCACCGGCGTCACCAGCTCGATGTTCCTGACGGCACTGGCGCCGAACCTGCTGTGCGTCGAGATCATCCGCAAGATCGCCAAGATCGACATCAGCTGGACCGACTGGTTCGTCGCCGCGGCGCCCTTCGGCTTCGTCATGCTGGCGCTGCTGCCGCTGCTCGTCTATTGGATCTACCCGCCGCAGATCAAGCAAGGCGAAGAGGTGCCGAAGTGGGCGGCCAGCCAGCTCCACGAGATGGGGCCGCTGTCGCGCAACGAAATCCTGCTGGCGATCCTGGTGTTCACCGCCATCCTGTTCTGGATCTTCGGCGGCGCGGTGATCAACGCCACGACCGTGGCGCTGGTGGCCGTCGCGCTGATGGTGGTGCTGGGCATCGTCAAGTGGGACGACATCGCCGGCAACAAGACCGCCTGGAACACCATCGTGCTGCTGGCCTTCCTGGTCTCGCTGGCGGAGGGTCTGGCGCGCACCGGCTTCATCCGCTGGTTCGACGACGCCGTTGCCGCCTACATGCAGGGCTACTCGGCGATCGCCGCGATGTATGCGCTGGTGGCGATCTACTTCTTCGCCCATTACATGTTCGCCAGCACCACGCCGCACGCCTCCGCGATGATGCCGGTGATGCTGGGCGTCGGCCTCGGCGTTCCCGGCATGCCGGTCAAGGAGTTCGCGCTGCTGCTGGCGATGACGCACGGGATCATGGGCGTCATCACGCCCTATGCCACCGGCCCGGCGCCGGTCTATTACGGCGCCGGCTACATCACCGGCAAGGATTTCTGGAAACTCGGCGCCATCTTCGGCGCCGTCTTCATCGCAGCACTGCTCGGCATCAGCGGCTCGCTGATGCTGGCATTCCCATAACAATCGCAGAGGAGAGTGGAACCATGAGAATCGGAAATTTGCTTGTCGCCTGCGGCATGCTGTTGGCCAGCGCATTCGCGTTCGGCCAGCAGAAGCCGATCGTCATCAAGTTCAGCCACGTCGCCGCCCCGGAGGCGCCCAAAGGCCTCGCCGCGGAGCGTTTCAAGAAGCTTGCCGAGGAACGTACCAAGGGGCGCGTCAAGGTCGAGGTCTATCACAACAGCATTCTCTACAAGGACAAGGAGGAGCTCGAGGCCCTGCAGGTCGGGGCGGTGCAGATGCTGGCGCCGGCGCCGGGCAAGTTCGGGCCGCTGGGCGTCAAGGAATTCGAAGTGTTCGATCTGCCCTACCTGTTCGACGATGTCGCCGAAGCGCAGCGCGTAACGCAGGGGCCCATCGGCCAACAGTTGCTGAAGAAGCTCGACTCGCGCGGGATCACCGGCTTGTGCTTCTGGGACAACGGCTTCCGGGTGATCACGTCGAACAAGCCGATCCGAGTGCCGTCCGACCTGAAAGGCCAGAAGATCCGCATCCAGTCGTCGAAGGTAACCGACGCCCAGATGCGCGCCGTCGGCGCGCTGCCGCAGGTGATGGCCTTCGGCGAGGTCTATCAGGCGCTGCAGACCGGCGTGGTGGATGGCCAGGAGAATCCGGTCACCCATGTGGTGACGCAGAAGTTCTACGAAGTCCAGAAGTACATGACGCTGACGAACCACACCTATCACAGCTACGTCGTGATCGCCAACAAGCGTTTCTGGGACGGCTTGCCGGACGATATCCGCAAGATCCTCGTCGACGTGCTGAAGGACACCAACGCCTACTACGCCAAGATGGCGCAGCAGGAGAACGACGAGGCCATGGCGACGCTGAAGAAGATCGGAAAGATGGACATCCGCCAGCCGACGCCGGCCGAAATGCTCGAATGGAAGAAGGCGTTCACCAAGATACATCCCGACGTGCAAGGCCGTGTCGGCAAGGATCTGGTCGAAGCCATCTACAAGGAAACGGGTTTCGATCCCAACAGGCTTTGAGCGGGGGCCGGCCGTGTAGCGGACAACCGTAATGGTGCAGTCAGGCGGGGGCGGCTATCATAAGCGCCCCCGATAAGCCGATAAAGCCGAGACAGAAGCACCATGGACACCGATAACGACCTCACCGCAGCCGCCCTCGAATACCACACGTCGCCCAGCGCCGGAAAGATTTCCGTCGTCCCGACCAAGAGCCTGACCAACCAGCGCGACCTCGCGCTCGCCTACCCGCCCGGCGTCGCCGCCGCCTGCAACGCCATCGTCGCCGAGCCGGCCGCGGCCTCGCGCATGACGGCGCGCGCCAACCTCGTCGGCGTGGTCACCAACGGCACCGCGGTGCTGGGGCTCGGCAACATCGGGCCGCTGGCCGCCAAGCCGGTGATGGAAGGCAAGGGCGTGCTGTGCAAGAAGTTCTCGGGCATCGACGTCTTCGACATCGAACTCGACGAGCCGGACCCCGACAAGCTGATCGACATCATCGCCGCGATGGAGCCGACCTTCGGCGGCATCAACCTCGAGGACATCAAGGCGCCCGAGTGCTTCTACATCGAGAGCAAGCTGCGCGAGCGCATGAAGATCCCGGTGTTTCACGACGACCAGCACGGCACGGCGATCGTCGTCGGCGCGGCGATCCTCAACGGCCTGAAGCTGGTCGGCAAGGCCATCGGCGAAGTGAAGTTGGTGACATCGGGCGCCGGCGCCGCGGCGCTGGCCTGCCTCGACCTGCTGGTGAACCTCGGCGTCAAGGTCGAGAACATCTGGGTCACCGACATCGAAGGCCTCGTCTACGAGGGCCGCACCAAGCTGATGGACCCGATCAAGGCGCGCTACGCCAAGAAGACCGACCAGCGCACGCTGGCCGAGGCGATCGCCGGCGCCGACGTGTTCCTCGGCCTCTCGGCCGGCGGCGTGCTCAAGCAGGACATGGTCAGGAAGATGGCGCCACAGCCGATCATCATGGCGCTCGCCAACCCGACGCCGGAGATCCTGCCCGAGCAGGTGAAGGAAGTGCGCGACGACGCGCTGATCGCCACGGGGCGCTCCGACTATCCGAACCAGGTCAACAACGTGCTCTGCTTCCCCTTCATCTTCCGCGGCGCGCTCGACGCCGGCGCGACCACGATCACCGAAGAGATGAAGCTCGCAGCGGTGCGCGCGCTGGCCGAACTCGCGCAGGCGGAAACCTCCGACATCGTGGCGCGCGCCTACGGCGGCGAATCGGTGAAGTTCGGTGCCGAGTACCTGATCCCCAAGCCCTTCGATCCGCGCCTGATCGTCAAGATCGCGCCGGCCGTGGCGAAGGCGGCGATGGATTCCGGCGTGGCGACGCTGCCGATCGCCGACCTTGACGCCTATCGCGAGAAGCTGTCGAACTTCGTCTGGCACTCGGGCTTCGTCATGAAGCCGGTGTTCGCCGCGGCGAAGAAGGCGCCGCGCCGCGTCGTCTACTGCGAGGGCGAAGACGAGCGCGTGCTGCGCGCCGTCGGCGAAGTGCTCGACGAGCGCCTCGCCGAGCCGGTGGTGATCGGC
>DAIDAU010000123.1 GCA_027310465.1 Rhodocyclaceae bacterium | reverse complement strand
GACGCACAGCGGGCCGTATTGCGGGTGGTTGATGGGATGAGCATTGGGGCCGCAGAAGGGCGGCACCATGCGGATAACGCCATCCGCCCCCTTCAGGCCGAACGGGGTTGGCGTTCCATCCGCGATACGGCCGTCGCCCGGCTTGATCCACTTGTGGCCTTTACACGAGGCGACCATGCCCGACGGCAATGCTTTGACTTCGTTCTCCTCGCATGGACCCTGCATTTCCTTGCGGTCCGCTGCTTCACTCTCCTCGCGCAGCTGAATCACTCGTTCCTGCTCCGCGACGCGCAGGTATTCCGCCGGCGGCACTGATGACTCGCGCCAGAGAAATACCGCAATGCCGGCCGCCAGGCCAAGCAGCGCTCCGATGAGTTGCTTGCGCAACCGTTTACGTTCAGGTGTCGTCATGATGAATGTGATTATGCAGCCTAGATCAGTAGTGTCCGGTTAAAACGAGCCCCATGACCTGGAATCCGAGACCTGGAGCGGGAATTGAAGCGATGAAGGGTGGTGTCGATTTGAACGGCGACGGCCAGTTTTGGCAGTCTTGCGGGCTTTGGCCTGGAGCCCGCCATGAACACCGGCAAGACCCTGTTCGCCCAGCTCATGGATTTCCTGCCCTGGACGACCTTCGCGCGCCTGGTCACCCGCTATGGCGGCGACCGCTACGCGAAGTCGCTGGCCTGCGCCGAGCAGTTTCGCGTCATGGCCTTCGCGCAACTGACCTACCGCGAGAGCCTGCGCGACATCGAGGCGTGCCTGTCGGCGCAGTCGGCCAAGCTCTACCACATGGGGTTCCGGCAGGCGATCAAACGCTCGACGCTGGCCGATGCCAACGAGTTGCGGGATTGGCGCATCCACGCCGAGTTCGCGCAACGCCTGATCGTCCAAGCGCGGAAGCTCTACGTCGGCGAGAGCCTGGGCTTCGAGTTGGAGAACACTGCCTATGCGCTGGACTCGACGACCATCGACTTGTGCCTGTCGCTGTTTCCGTGGGCGCCGTTCCGCACGACCAAGGCGGCGGTGAAGATGCACACGCTGCTCGATCTGCGCGGCGCCATCCCGAGCTTCATCCACATCTCCGACGGCAAGCTGCACGACGTCAATGTGCTCGACATGCTGGTGCCGGAGCCTGGCGCCATCTACGTCATGGATCGGGCCTACCTCGACTTCGAGCGTCTGCATGTCCTGCATCTGGCGGGCGCCTTCTTCGTCACGCGCGCCAAGTCGAATCTCGACGCCCGACGTCTCTACTCGGCCCCGACCGATCGCAGCACGGGCATCATCTGCGATCAGACCATCGCCCTCAACGGCTACTACAGCGGCTTGGCCTATCCGGCGCATCTGCGTCGCATCCGCTTCAAGGACGCCGAGTCCGGCAAGACGCTGGTGTTCCTCACCAACCACTTCGCCGTGCCGGCCGCGACCATCTGCGCCCTCTACAAGGCCCGCTGGCAGGTCGAGTTGTTCTTCAAGTGGATCAAGCAGCATCTTCGTATCAAGCGGTTCTTCGGCACATCCGAGAATGCGGTCAAGTCGCAGATCTGGATCGCCGTGTCGGTCTATGTCCTTGTCGCCATCGTCAAAAAGCGCCTCAACCTCGACGCTTCGCTCTACACCCTGCTACAGATTCTCTCCGTCACCCTCTTCGAGAAGATGCCCTTGCAGCAAGCTCTTACGCCATCAGCATCAACCCAGAATCGGCTGGATACAACCAGCCAGTTGTTTCTCTTCGACTTTTAGCCGGACACTACTGAGCCTAGATTGGTTCCCAGTCGGCATCAGAACAGTCTGCGAGTTGCTCGGGGGACAAATAGCACCATTCTCGCGGATCGATCTCTGAGACCTCGACGACTCGACCGGCATCGAACCGGCATAGCAGCTGCAGGGAGGAAAAGAGATCGCTGATACGGATTAGCCCCGTCAAGGTCGGATTCCAGAAACGGCCGCGCGAGTCGCCGCGGATGAAATGGCCGTCGGCAACTATCCGTCCCGACATACAGCAACTGCGCTCGGCGTCGTCGGGAAGGTCTTTCGTCTGCCAGGCGCGGAGCGCCTTCTTCGCCTTTTCTGGCAGTAGCGGGAAATCTTCCGCGAACTCGATGATGGAAAAGTCGCTCATTGGTTGGCCTTGGCTCGTTTGGCGGCAGCTTCGACCGTGCTGCGCGCGGGCACGGTGAGGCAGACGATTGCATCGTCACGGACGGCGTTGGCTGAAATGCCAAGGCCTTCCAGCGAAGACGTCCAAGCCTGGTATGCGGACTGGACCATGCCGCCGACAACGATGCCGCACATGGCGTCGCTCAGCTCGGCCGCTCGCATGGCGCTGCTGCCGCTCGACGTGGTCGCGTATATCGCGGCTGACGCGGACTCCCCGCGCTCGGCACGCAGGAAGACCTGGCCGGTCCGGGTTCCGGTGAATTGGCTTGCTTCGGTCGCGATCGACTGGCGGAGGACGTCCTGGACGTCACAGGCCAATTGCTCTTCTCTGGCGAGTGCCCAGGCCGGATTGAGGCACGCGTTCTTGGCCGCTTCTTCCGGGAGAATACCGAGCCGGATAAACGCCGGACGCCAAAGTCCGTAGACGATCACGATAAAGATGCCAGCGATGGCCGCGCCGAGCAGCATGGTTACGGCGCGGCTGGGCGGCCGAAGCTCGTTCTTCATGCGGCGGCCTCGCTTATCGCTGCCGCGGCGGCTTCGTTGTGCAAGCGAATCCAGCTGGCGCCGAGAGCGGAGAGCCGAATTTCCCCGCCGGCGCCCCGCGTCTCCGCCATCGCCACCGTCGCGAGGCCCTTCTTCTCGATGCCGCGCGCTTGGCGCGTCTCGTTGAAGTCGAAAGACACCGAAACCCCCGGCTTCAGCTGGAAGTCGCCGGTGAATTCCTTGGCGACAGACGCCATGAAGGCGGTTTCGCCCGGCGCGAGCTTGAGGCGCTTCGCCGAGAGGTCGGTCAGGAGCGCGTCCTTTTGCTCGAGCGGAACCGCAGACTTTGCCCACTACGCGAAGCTGGCCAGATCGCAAGTCCGGGACGTTCCGATGATGGAAACCGTCTCTTTGTCCGCGTAGCTGTACTCGGTCTCGTTCTTCGCGGCCAGGATCTTGTAGGTGACCCGCGGCCCCTTGCTGACCACCTCGCGCACGCCGAACTTGCCGTCGTAGTAAATGCCGCCCGTCTGGATGTCGGTAATCTTCATGTCTTCACGCTGGGACCGAGAACGGCCTTCGCATTTCTCCCTTGCCTGCGCCACTGGCGCTCAGAACGATCGACGTCATCTTTGCATACTATGGCCGCGGTTCAAGTGCGCCCTGGCCGAGGTTCCATCACGGATGCTGGGTTTTCGGTCGCATCAGTCGAACCAGAAGACGATCCGGGTGTCCTCAACGTCGCCGAGTTGCTTCATCGCCTCCAGCTCTTCCCAGTACCTGGTGGGGAAGATTTCCCGGTATGGCTTGACCTCCCCCATTCCTGGCGGAAAGGTGTCCCTGTACTCGGGGTGCCCGCCTGGGGCCCGGCGATCTTCGAAGGTTGCTTCGTAGTCGAACTCGAGTAGTTCGCGGAGCGACAACCAGGAATGGCCGTAGAAGTTCATGTTCTCGGCCAGGCCCGCAACTTCGTCGCTCACGTCGTCTGGCAGGCCGCGCCGCTGGGCGATCGGCGGCACCTTCGCATAGTTGCGGACGTCGGCGAGCCATCCGAACATCGTGTAGTTCTGGGTGTTGAAGACTTGTGCCGGGTGTTTGTTGTCGGGATCGACCAGACCGGGGAGTCCGGCCGGGAACCAGCGGCCGTTTGTTCGGCGCTCGACGTAGGCGTGGATGTAAGAACCCATGATTGTCCGTGGCTTGTATGCAGATCTGCCAACGATGATCGCACGGAGCCTGTCTGTTTCAAGGCGCGATTAGCGGATTGATACCGCCCTGCTGCGTGGCTGAACCTCCCCCATACCTAAGAGGCCGAGGGTTCCAAAGGCGTGAGGAAGACGGGGTTCCCGAGCTCTCGCGCAAGCGCTACAACTTCCCGGGTGTGACCGTCCTCCTGCCTTCTTTCGCGTGCGACCCTCTCCGGCGCCGGCAGCGGTGGCGCAGTGGCGAGCAAGCTCACCACACTCGAAGGTTGATCCCGCCACCATCCCGCACGCTTGAGCGCGGGTCCGCGAGCCGCCCACATTGTTTCGATGTGGGACGGAAGGTGGCCGTCCCCAACAGCAGTCGCTGCCAGGAACGCGCTATAGACGTCGCGTTGCACAACTCCGAATGCCCTGTTGTCACCTAACACATGCCAGCGCTCGCTGAGCGCTTTCTTGCGGTAGGTCTGGGTCGGATGATCGTACTGCGACAGCTTCAATGCCTGGGTGTTCAGCTCGATAAACTCGCCACCGGCGCTTTCAGCCTTGCGACGCAGCTTCTCGATGAACATACCAGGTGCACGTACCGCCACGGAACGCCCGAAGGTGCGCTGGAAGGCACGATACGACAGGTGCTCGGCCTGAACGGTAACGCCCTGGGCCAGCAACCGGTTGATGAGTTCGCCGTGCGCGCGATCGCGCGTAGCAGCAAGTTGCCGCCCCACCTTGGCGAGCGTTCGGCACACTCGCTGATAGCGCACGGATGTGACCGCCAGCCGCGCGCCGCGCTTCCAGGTGCCGTCGGCATTAAAACAGTCGGGGTTGGTCGCTCGCCGGCTGCGATCAAGTTGCCGGTGTAGCCGGCGCATGTAGCCCCATGGCTGTTCGACTTCGGCGCAGAAACGTGCCAAGCCACCATTAGTGGGCGTGCTCCACGCTATCGAAGAAGGACCAACATCGATGCCGATCAAACCTTGACCGACGCGATACTTCGCCGGGGGCAGGCCTTCCTGGATCAGCTGTACACTGAAGCGCACAACGTTACCCTCTACGCGACGCACAATCCGGCAGTATTTGGTGCGACGGGCCAGCGCTTCCATGAGCCATTGGTCTTTGCTGGGCGGCGGGAGGTGCGCGAACAGGGTAAGCCCGTTCCATTCCAGCGCGCCAAGTTCGTGCTTCCAGCGCAAGCCGGTTTGGTTGGTCTTACCTTCAAGGGAGTGCAACGGACGCAATCTTCCTTTGAAGCGCGGCCGACCACGCTTACCAAAGGCGTATTCTTGTAAGGCTTGAAAAGCGCGGAATTATGTAGCAGCCGCACACGGCTGATGCCGGCGTAATGGCTATGCTTCCCGTAGGAACAGCCTACTACGGAGAAGCAAGATGGCGGAATCGCATGTGGTAACGGGCCTGGTGGCGAAGCGTGCAGAACTGGCGGGCCTGATAGATCACCACCAGAAAGAAATCGCGAGGATCGGCGACGATCTGCGTCACGTCGACGCCACGATCAAGATTTTCGCGCCGGATATGAACCTGCGCGGCGTCCGCTCCAAGGCCGTCAGACAGCGCAACAGCTACTTCCGGCCGGGCGAAGGCCCGCGGGCGGTCCTCGATGTGCTGCGGATCGCCGGCCAGCCGCTCACGACGCGCGAAGTGACGGAACGGGTCATGACGAAGCGCGGTATCGAATTGGCGCTGATCGACGCCGTGCAGAAGTCCGTCGCGATCATCCTCAACAAGCTGCTCGCCAAGAAACTCATCCGCATCGTCGCCGTCGACAAGAACGGCATGCGGTCCTGGCAGATCGCATAGCGGCAGCTACGCCGCCAGCCGCTCCCCGACCCGCTTGTTCCCCTGCCAGTAGCCGCACCAATCGCGGCTCGTGCGCGTCTTCGCGCACTTGCGACCGATGTCCTGGAAGATGTCGCCGTTCGCCCAGCGCCGCGTGTCCTCGCGGTACGCCGCCTCGTTGGCGTAGTTGTCGAGGTACAGGTTGCCGAACTTGTGCACCTGCCCGTACTGCATGCGACGGAAGCGCGAGAAGTACGACTCGGCGAGGTTGTTCGTGGTGCCGTCGTCGGCGCGATACTCGTTCTGGTGATTCACGCGCCGCGTGTCGAACTTGGCGTGCAGCGGATCGTATGCGTTGGCCTCATCGGCGCAGATTGTGGAGCCCGCCGTCACGAACGCGTCGGCGAGCCGGATCACGTCGGCCTGGTTCTCGTTTTTGAGGACAAAGGTCAGTGTGCGGTGCGCGCCGACCATCTTGCCCTCGGCAATCTCCGCGCACTTCTGGCGCATCACGAAGACGCAGCGCTTGCCGGGCTTCTGGTGCTTCGCCAGGCGGCGGTCGATGCGCTCCGACTTCTTGTTCTTCGGCCGGATGTGGCCGTTCACGTAGGCGCCGTCGACGTGAATCTCGCCGACTAGCGCCGATACGTCGCGGTGCTCCATCAGCGATTCCCTGATCTTGTGCGCCAGGACGAAGGCGGTCTTGTACTGCACGTCGAGGTCGCGCGACAGTTGCAGCGCCGAAATGCCTTTGACGGCGTTGGTGAAGATCGCGATGGCGATCAGGTAGTCCTTCAACGGGAGCTTGTGGAAAGCGAAGATCGTCCCGCTGGTGATCGAGAAGGTGTGCTTGCAGTCCTTGCAGCGCCACTGCCGGCGCGTCTTGATGAACCAGTGCTTGGCGATGCTGCCGCAACAGGGACAGGTCACTTCCTCGCCCTTGCCCCAGCGCAGCTCCCGGAACAGGTCGAACGCCTGTTCGTCCGTCAGCGCGTGCAGCCGCTTGATCGACAGCGACCGGGCTTTGGCTGACAGGAGGAAGTGCTGGTGGTGGGCCAAGATCATCACATACGATATGAACGTACTATGTATGATATGCCGTTATCTGCACTTGTCAAGAACAATATATCGCGTATGATGATGTTCATCGCCAGCGCCCCATCCATTCAGAGTACGGGGAACAGTATTGGCGCTGCGCAGGCTCAGACGATGAGCCTGCCGTTGATCGTGGGATCAGGGAGCGCGCAGATGAAGAAGACGCAGAAGCTCGAGGACTGGGAAGCCAAGGTCAAAGGACTGCTCAAGGCGGAGTTGAAGCGCCGCGACATCACCTATCAGGAACTTGCCGAGAAGTTGGCGGCAGCCGGCATTGCCGAGACGCCGGAGAACATCGCGAACAAGATCAGTCGCGGGAAGTTCTCGGCGGTGTTCCTGGTCCAATGCCTAGAGGTGATAGGATGCCAGACCGTCAGGCTGGCAGAATAGTCAGGACAGGATAATGAACTATGACACTCGCAAAGCAGCCAGCAGCCAGCAGCCAGCAGCCAGCAGCATTAGATAAGGCCTCTACAAAAAGTTCCTCGTCCGGCCGATTAAAATACGATCACCTTTCAAGAGAGGAACTCATCGCGCTGCTCCAACGGCGCGATGCCTCACGCAAGCTCGGCTTGGTGTGGGAACGCGACGAGATTGACCACGACGCCGCTCTCAATGACGATTTCGTTGCGCTTGATTACGACAAGCGTCTATCACTTGGTCCCGCGCCGCATAGCAATCTAATCATCGAAGGCGACAATTTTGACGCCCTGCGCTACTTGGGGCTTGCCTACAAAGGTCGAATTAAGTGCATCTACATCGACCCGCCTTACAACACCGGCAACAAAGATTTCATCTACAACGATCGCTATGTCGACAAGGAAGATCGGTATCGGCATTCGACGTGGCTGGAGTTCATGTACCGGCGCCTCCTTCTCGCTAAGGATTTGTTGCGCGATGACGGCGTGATTTTCGTCTCGATAGATGACAACGAAATGCTTCATCTGGGGCTGTTGATGAAGCAGGTGTTTTGCGAAAGAAACTTCATTGCTAACCTGATTTGGAAGAGAAAGGCCGGCGGTGGCGACGATAGCGGGTACGTCGCTACCGAACACGAATACGTCCTTTGCTTTGCCGCCAATATCGAGCGAACTCGAATTGCTAGAGTTCTGCATGAGAGCCCTGCCATGACGGCAAAGTACAACCGGTCAGAAAATGGCCGCCGGTACTACCTCGAACGCCTCGATAAGACGAGTCTCACGTACAGCGAATCCATGGACTTCCCGATCCAGTGTCCGGATGGGGCCTGGGTTTCCCCGCCACAACCGGACCCGAAGAACCCAAGAACGATATGGCGCTGGGGCAAAAAGGCGATCCAGGAGCGGGCAGGTGAATTAGTGTTCGCGAAAGACAAGAAGACCGGGGAATGGCGAGTCTATACGAAGACATGGGAGCCAACCGAAGGGGTGACGCCCCGAAGCCTTCTAGTGGACAAACATCACGGACGCAATCGGGATGGCACTCAGGAACTTACGGAAATTCTCGGTCCGAGGGTCTTCAATAATCCTAAACCGACAAAGCTGATTCAGCACTTGCTTACTATTGGCGCCCAGGAGAAGGATGCCATCGTTCTGGACTTCTTCGCAGGATCGGGGAGCACTGCACATGCAGTCCTGAATATGAATGCCGAAGACAACGGCAATCGCTCTTTCATTTTAGTTTCAAACACAGAGGCGACCCCGGACAACACGAATAAGAATCTGTGTCGCGATGTTTGCGCCGAGCGTGTCCGCCGGGTAATGCAAGGTTATCGCGATACGGATGGGTCTGCCATCGCAGGTATCGGAGGCGAATTCGCGTACCTCCGCGCCCGTCGCATTCCTATGGGCCGATTGCACTCTACCATCCGTCATGATCAGGTTTGGATCGCTTTGCAGCAACTTCACGCAGGGATCATGGCGCCATATACCGCAGCCGATCTACACCTCCTTGATATTGCAGATACCGATCTTTACTACGTCGTCAGGGTCACTGCGGAAGTTGTCGACGCATTGAAGAAGCGCGTCAGAAAGAAAAAGCCGGCAGTCATTTTCACTTGGCAGCCGGGGCTGCTCAAGCAGCGAATCGCAGCCGAGCATATTGCCATCGAAAAAATTCCAGAGTTCCTAGCCGAACGCTTTGGGGGATAACAATGAAGCGTTCATTCTCGACAACGCCGATGCAGTTTCAACGGGACGCTATCGACAATGCTGCCAACATTCTCAACGGTTGCCTTGCGTCGCTAACCAAGTTGAAGGCGGCGGACGACCGCAACCGAATCGTCGCGGATCAAGGTGCCATCCTCTTCGAGGCCCCAACAGGGACGGGTAAGACGCTGATGATCGGCCATGTCGCCGAAGCCATTTCTAAGCAGCACCGGGTGGTGTGGCTTTGGTTGGCGCCATTCGCGGGGCTTATTGATCAGGCTACCAGAACGATCCGCACCGAGTTTGCGCGCCTGCGGCCACGGAATCCGTCGATTGACCGAGATACTTCGACGTTGCGGTCCGGCGATGTGTTCGTGACGACCTGGGCATCGGTAGCTGTATCGAATACCGAGTCCCGCAAGATGCGTTCTGAAACCGAAACGATTTCCTCCCTTGATAGCCTTCTCGCCGTCGCCCGCGACGAGAAGTTCTTCATCGGGGTAATCATTGACGAGGCGCATCACAGCTTCCGCGGTCAGAGCCAAGCATTCGCCTTCTATAGGGATGTACTCGTTCCAGAACTCACGATTATGGCGACCGCGACTCCGCGGGATGCGGATGTCGATGCCTTCTGCAAAGCTTGTGGCATAAAGAATCTTCGGCGAACTTCGATTTCGCGCCAACAGGGCATTGATGCTGGACTTATCAAGACCGGTGTCAAAGCCGCCGTGTTCAAGGCCCCACAGGATGTCGCTAAGCTCATCGACTTCAGGAAAACGGCGCTGAAGCAGGGGGTAGCGGTTCACAACAAGATCAGAGCGCTTCTCGCCCCCTACGCCATAACGCCGCTGCTGCTGGTGCAGGTGGGTTCTGAGGAGAAATCCGTTGATGAGGCGAAAGCCTGGCTGATGGCCCTCGGATTCAAGGAAAAGCAGATTCGGATTCACACGTCGGAGGAGCCGGACCCCTATCTCATGAGCATCGCGTCTGATGAGGAGGTGGAAGTTCTCATCTTCAAGATGGCGGTGGCTACCGGCTTCGATGTCCCGCGGGCATTTACGTTAGTGTCGTTCAGAACCGCTAGGGACCCCGATTTCGGCGTGCAAGTCGTCGGCCGGATTTTGCGTGTCGACCGCCGACTGCAAGGAGTCGATGATCTGCCGGAAGCGCTCGATTACGGGTATGTATTTCTCTCCGACAACGATTCACAGACGGGGCTTTCCGCTGCGGCTCAACGAATCAATGCCATTGAAGCAGAATTGGCGTCGGTAGCCGTCAACGTAGGTGTTGCGGTGATAGGTGACTTGCCGCCCGCCGCTTTGCCATTGGACAAGAAGGGGCAACTGTCCTTGGTGCCGCCGGCCCAAACGGCAGACCAAGGTGATTTCGCCGATAGCCAAGCCGAGGCGCTTGAACCCGAGCCAGGCGTCCAAGCGGAACTCCTATCCGAGTGGCATCTGGATTTCACGCCGGGAAGACGCGACCAGCCAACAGCGAGCACCCCTGCTGCGTCCGCAGGCATGAAGACCTATCCGCTACGGACGACTCTTGGCGCGCCCATGCAATTTCTGCGTGCGGTGGTATCGCTAGATCAGGATGCGCTGCTTCAGGACATAGTCGCCCGCTTCGACTTCACGCCCGAGTTGCTGGTCAAGGCACAGCAGACAGCGGTCCAGATCATTATGGAAGAGGTAGAAATCTTCGCCAACCAAAAAGACTCTCCTGAGAAGATCAGGGCGGACCTTGCTCAACGGGAAGTCGATGCCATGGCGCAGAAGACACTTTTTGCGGCCGACGATCTCGGCGTGATTGATGTAAAAGCACTCAACGATAGTCTGCTGGGTGCATTCCGGCGGGCAGCAGAGGCACAGGGCATCGAGGTATTTGATACCGACGACAAACTGCTTTGCGGCCTCAACAAGATTCTAGCCCTGCGTCCTGGACATATGAAGCGGGCAATCTCGGAGGCGATCACGCGACATATGGACGTGGAGACGGCGCAGCCGATCCCCAAATCCGTATCTAGCCCGGTTACGTTGAAGCCGTCGCTTTTGAATCTGTATGGCGTGTTTCCGGCGGACTTGAATTCATGGGAACTGGGCTTTGCTGAGTACCTGGACAACGACACGACTGGTACCGTCAAGTGGTGGCATCGGAATCCGCCCAGGAAGCCATATTCGGTAGGAATTCCGCTACCAGGGCAACCCGATTTCTATCCTGACTTCATCGTTGGCGTAAAGGACCGCAAGCGTGGCGATGGCATCCTGCTCGCAGAGACAAAGCGAGTTATCAATGACGAGGAAGGGAATGCCCGCGAAAAGGCGCAGGCGGAACATCCAACGTACAAGAAAGTCATGATGTTGTACTGGCAAGATAGCCGGCAATGGATGACCGTCGAGTACGACGATAAGTACGACAAGAATCAGCTTGAGCGAGTGCTACGCCCCGAACTGATGGTCTCGTATTGATCCTGTCCTCGATCGGGCTCACGCTGTGAGCCTGACGGCGCAGACAATCGGTGGCAAGCCAATCGAGGAGAACCACCATGCAAATGACAGCCGCCGATCTTGCCTACATGAAGGGCGAAGCCGCCGTCCAACCGGGAGACACCGCTGCCGACGCTTTGAAACGCGCCGCCGAGTGCGGATACCTCGCGCCTGGCGAGCGGCGAACCGCCTTCGTCGAAGGCTTCGTCGCCAACTGCCCCGACAGCACCAAGCAGGACGCTTGAGGGCGTGGCCGTGATCTTCGTCAGGCACGCCGAAAGCGTATCGAACGCAGGCGGCGTCACGATGCCGCACGAGGCTATACCGCTGTCCGAGCGCGGCCGGCAGCAGGCGGTGGCGCTGGTCGATGCGCTTCCGGCAGCACCAACGGCCGTGTTGGTGTCCGGCATGGTGCGGACCCATCAGACGGCTGCACCGTACTGCGCGCGTTTCGACCTCGCGCCGCGGCAGCATGTCGGCCTCAACGAGTTCTCGGTGATCGACGCCAATCTGATCGCCGGCATGGATGGCCCGCAGCGCCGGCTATTCGTCCGCGACTACTGGGACAGCCCCGACCCGCACCGTCGATGGGGAGCCAAGGCCGATACCTTTGTCGAGTTCGAGGCGCACGTGCGCAGCTTCATCGGCGAACTGGATAGCCTCGCTGACTCGACGGTGATCTTCGGGCACGGCATCTGGCTTGGCATGCTGCATTGGCTGTTGCTCGGCAATCGCGTGCGCGACGCCGACGACATGCGCGCGTTCCAGCGCTTCCGAAACGCTCTTGCCATGCCGAATTGCGCCGCATTCGAGTTGGAAGGGCGTAACGGCGGTTGGCGGCTTCGAGCACTACCGTCAACTCTTGATCCAGCCCTGCGTTAAACGATGTAGTCACCCGAAGGTTCTTTCATGTCCTCCGCTGCCGCAAGCCGCCACTACTGGTGCAATCCGACCACTCCGGTTTGGTTCGGCAGCCGCCTGTTCGTTCATTCCGAACGACCGGCCACGCGAATTACCTGCTGAACCCAGCAAGGCAATTCCCGACCCGACTACACCGGGTCTGACATCCACGGCATTTGCCGCCCGCGTGAAGGAGAACACTCTTGTCCATGAAGTTCGCCCTCTACTCTGACCTCCATCTCGAACACCTCGCAGAGCCGTGGCAACCGCCCGCACTCGACGTCGACGTGGTGATCCTGGCCGGTGACATCGGCAAGCACACGCACGGCATCCGATGGGCGGCGGACGCCTTCCGGCAGGCGCCGGTGTCGCCCGAGATCGTCTACCTCGCCGGCAACCACGAGTATTACGACGCGCACCTCGGCCTGCTCACCGAATTCCGGCGGCCCGAGTGGGAACGCATGGGCGTCCAGTTCATCGAGCGGCGCACCATCACCTGGCCGGGCGTGCGACTGCTCGGCTGCACGCTATGGAGCGCCTTCAACCTGTACGGCGCCGACAAGGCTGCCGATGCCATGGCCGTCGCCCGGCGCAGCATCAACGACTACTGGATGATCGCGGCGCGCGGCGGCAGGCGGCTCGAACCGCGGGACACCCTCGGGCTTCATCGTACCGCCGTGCAATGGCTCGATACGACGCTGGCGGAACCGTTCGACGGCAAGACCATCGTCGTGACGCATTTCGCGCCGCACCGCGGCTGCATTGCGCCCCAGCACCAGGGCACCGAGATGGCGCCGTACTTCGTCACCGATCTCGCTTGGCTGATGGAGAAATATCGGATCGATGTCTGGTGCCACGGGCACACGCATACGAACAACGACTTCGTCGCTGAGAACGGGTGCCGGGTGGTCAGCAATCAGCGCGGCTATGCAAGCGAAATCGCGGCCGGAAGCGTCGGGTTCCGGCCTGAACTGGTGATCGAGGTCTAACGATGATTCGAGTCTTCTTCGATACCGAGTTCACCGGCTTGGTGATTGATCCCAAACTGATCTCCATCGGGCTGGTCGACGAGTCTGGCGAGCGGACCTTCTATGCCGAGCTGTCGGACACCTGGCGCCTGGACGACGTGGGCGACTTCGCGCGGGAGGAGGTGTTGCCGCTACTCGAAGGTGACGCCGCCCTCATGACCATCTCCGAACTTACGCTTCGGCTGGGTAACTGGCTGGAAGGCTTCGATGAGCCGGTGATGCTGGTCACCGACAGTCTTGCCTGGGATTGGCCCTGGATACAGGAAATCTTCCACGAGCCGGGCACTTGGCCGGAGAACGTGGATGGGCATCCGCTTTTGCTGACGATGAACTACCTCAACGACTACGACGCATTCGAGCTCGCCGTTGAAGCCGCATTTGCGGCTGGCCTGCGTCGGCATCACTCACTGGACGATGCCAAGGCAAATTGCCTGGGCTGGATTGCGGCAGGCGGCGACATCGAGAGGGCGCTATGAAGCTGGAAGACCTGCAAGGCGTTCGCCGCATCGAGGACATTCCATTCGCCGGCATCCTTTGGGACGCCGGCAGACAGCCGGTCATCTTCGATTCCATCGTGCCAGGGCTGGACTTGATGATCTGGAACACGCCGGAACCTGGCGTGCCGGACGCGACCACTGCCGACATTCGCGAAGCCGTGCTGCTCGCACTGGCGCACGCCATTGAGAACGCCGGTACGGCGGGCGCTGCGGTGTATGAGTTCGAGGGCTACACGATGTTCGCCTTCGAGACGGCGGATCGGGATCGGGTGCTTGCTCAGATGAGCGTTGAACCGCTGCTGGCGATAACCGGAGCGTAGGGAAATTCAGGCAGGATCAGGCGCCACTAAGTGCTTGTTCTTGCAATGTGCGGCTGCTTCATAATTCCGGAACTGCTGACGATGGTCGACGGACAGAACGTCGAAGCGGTCTGCGAGGTCAGGATTTTGCTGTCGCCTTGCGCCTTCAGCCACTTCCAACTTCCACTACTGAATTGGCAACTATGCGGCCGCGCCGCGCTTCAGCGCAACTCTAGCCATTGCGCGATCACGAATGCTCCACAGTTGCACTCGAATTCGTAGGTGCCACCGGGCGGCACCTCGACGTAATAGTTGGAGCGGACATTGGCGCTCGCCGAGTCGCTGGCAACGAAGATGCCATTCACGTACAAGTAACCCCATCCGCCAGCCACAGGGTAACCGTTAATCGCGACCTCGATGGGATACGACAGCGTATTGGTGTAGAGCGTCCACGTACTTCGTGCAGGCGCGGTCCAGGTTCGGGATGGAAGACCGCCTTGCTTCGTCCAAACCCAACTCGTGCCATTGTATTGGCAACATACTCTCGCCCTCACGCGTTTGGCCAACACTCTCAGATAGCGGGAAGGCAAATAGTCGTTACGTTGGCCACGAGATTCGTGCCGATGTCGGCGCTACATCCTATCCACCACCCGGAATCGGCCGGTCCGGTAGAGACCTGCCTTGCAGTTGGATTGTTTGGACCACAGGTTCCACCACCACCAACAGCGACCATACGCGGCGGACAAGGTGCCGTGACTGCCGCCCAACCTGATGTGCTGTTCGCACTACTCGCACTCGTATAGAGAATGCCG
>DAIDAU010000118.1 GCA_027310465.1 Rhodocyclaceae bacterium | reverse complement strand
CGCCGCGTCCGGCCAGCCGCTCGGCGATCTTGCGGGCGGCGTCGGGCGCGATGGTGCTGTGGTCGACGATCGTGGCGCCGCGCGGCGCGCCTTCGATGAAGCCGTCGGGGCCGAGCGCCAGCTGCTCGACGTCGGCGCTGCCGGTGACGACGGTGAACACGATTTCGGCGTGGGCCGCCAGCGCGGCCGGCGTCGGGAACAGCGCGGCGCCGGCGGCGACGAGGGGCTGCGCCGCTTCCGCGCGCCGCGCCCACACGCCCAGGTCGTGGCCGGCCCGCAGCAGATGCTCCGCCAGCGGGCGGCCGATGACGCCGAGACCCACGAACCCGAGCTTCATCAATCCGGCCCGCTCATCTTCTCCAGCAGCTTGAGCACGCCCGAGGTGTCGTCCTCGCCGAAGCCCGAGCCGACCATGGCGTTGAACATCTGCGCCACGGCGGCGGCGGAGGGCAGGGCGAGGCCGAGGCGGTGCGCCTCCTCCATGACGATGCGCAGGTCCTTCTGCTGCATCCACGACTTGAAGCCCGGCTTGAAATTTCGGGCCAGCATGCGCTGGCCGTGCAGCTCGAGAATGCGGCTGTAGGCGAAGCCGCCGAGCAGCGCCTCGCGCACCTTGGCCGGATCGACGCCGCTCTTCTTCGCGAAGTTCAGCGCCTCGGCCACCGCGGTCACCGTGACGCTGACGAGGATCTGGTTGCAGGCCTTGGCCACCTGGCCGGCGCCGCTGCCGCCGATCAGGTTCACCGACTTGCCCATCGTCTCGAACAGCGGCCGGACGCGCTCGAACGCCTCGGGCTTGCCGCCGACCATGATGGTCAGCGCCGCGTTGATCGCGCCGACCTCGCCGCCGGATACCGGCGCATCGAGGAACTCGACGTGGCGCGCGGCCCAGCGTGCGCCGATGCCCTGCGCCGCCGCCGGGGCGATGGTCGACATGTCGGCGACGATCAGGCCCGGCCGCGCGCCGCCGTCGAGGCCGTCCACGCCGAAGCAGACTTCCTCGACGTCGGGGGCGTCGGCCACCATCGTGAACACCACCTCGGCATGGGCGGCGACGGCGGCCGGACTGGCATGGCAGGTCGCCGCGGAATCCTTGAAGGGTTCGAGCGAGGCGGGTCGCCGCGCCCACAGATGCAGCGCGTGCCCGGCCTTCGCCAGGTGCAGCGCCAGCGGCCGTCCCATGAGGCCCAGGCCGATGAAACCGATTTCCATGCCGCGCTCCTCGAGTGCGTTGCGCCGCGCCGGGTCAGGCCCCCTGCACCGCCTTCAGGATCAGCGGGACCAGCGGTTCCGGCAGCCTGATCTTGCCGGACACGGCGAACGCATGGCCGGCATCGGACATCTTCTTCCACGTCTTGCGGATGATGTCCAGCCACTTCTCCTCCGTATAGTCCGGCTTCTGGCCGGCGAAGGCGAGCATGTAGTGCTCGATGAAGACGAGGTCGACCACGTCCTCCATCATCTGCGTCTCCGGATTGACCTTGAGCTGGCGCTTGCCGACGATCGTCTTGACGCGGTCGATCAGCGCCGGGTCGTAGCCCGCTTCCGCCATCAGCCTGCCGGCGGTCTCGGCGTGGAACTTGTAGAGCCCGGTGCGCCAGGCCTGGTAGCCTTCGCGCGTCATCGGGTAGGCGCTGCGCGGCGTCTTCCAGCGCTCGATGTGCTGGGCGCGGCAGGCCAGGCGCACGGCTTCGGGGGCGTCGGGGGCGAAGCGCTCGAGCATCTCGCTCATGCGCTGGGCATAGAGCAGCTCCTTCGGCCACTCCTTGCCGTCGGCCGTCTCCTTGTTCGGGTCTTGGGCGTTGGCGGCGTCGAACAGGGCGATGGCGCGTTCGAAGCGCTTCGGGTCGGATATTGCTGTCATCATGGCCTCCCTCAAAGTGCGGATTATAGCGGGGCGATGCCGCGGGACTCAGACGGCGCCGACCAGCAGCAGCGAGACGTCGTCGTGCAGCGGGCCGATGCCGGCGTGGGCGTAGATGGCGGCGCGCACGGCGTCGATGCGATGCGCCTGCGGCGCCTTCGCCAGCACTTCGCGCAGGCGGTCGAGGCCGAATTGCGTGCCCGCGGTGTCGGGGGCCTCGACGAGGCCGTCGCTGAACAG
>DAIDAU010000115.1 GCA_027310465.1 Rhodocyclaceae bacterium | reverse complement strand
AAGCCGAAGTGCCCGCCGTCGCGGCGGTCGTCGACGTGCTGCAGACGCCCGCCTTCCTGGCGCGGCAGACGGACTTCATCCAGGCCTGCGCGGCCTCCGGCAAGCCGGTGAACATCAAGAAGGGCCAGTTCATGGCGCCGGGCGACATGAAGAACGTCGTCGCCAAGGCGAAGGAAGCCATTTTGGCAAAAGCGGGCGACGCCGACACCGATACGATCATGGTCTGCGAGCGCGGCGCCTCCTTCGGCTACAACAACCTCGTCTCCGACATGCGTTCGCTCGCGATCATGCGCGAGGCCGGCTGCCCCGTCGTGTTCGACGCCACGCACTCGGTGCAGCTGCCGGGCGGTCAGGGCGACAAGAGCGGCGGCCAGCGCGAGTTCGTGCCGGTGCTGGCGCGCGCCGCAGTCGCGGTCGGCATCGCGGGATTGTTCATGGAGACGCATCCCGATCCGGACCATGCGCTCTCCGACGGTCCCAACGCCTGGCCGCTGCCCAAGCTCGCCGCGCTGCTCGAGCAACTGCGCGACCTCGACGCGCTGGTCAAGCAGCGCGGCATGGCGCGATGATCGTCCATCTCGTGCTCTTCAAGCTCAAGCCCGGCGTGGCCAGGAACGATCCGCGCCTGGCGAAGCTGGCCGTGGACATGGCCGCGCTGCCGCGGCGGATTCCGACGATCCGCGGCTGGGAATACGGAGCGAACCTGACGGCGGACGCCGAGGCCTGGGACTACGGCCTGCGCGCGGCCTTCGACAGCGAGTCGGATCTTTACGCCTACTTCGAGCACCCGGCGCACCTGCCCGTGCTCGAAGCCTGGAACGAGGTCGCCAGCCTCGCCTTCGCGGATTTTCGGCTATAACCTACCGAGTCACCAGAAAAGGAAACGAACATGAGTGCCATCGTTGATGTCGTCGCCCGCGAGATTCTCGATTCGCGCGGCAACCCCACCGTCGAAGCCGACGTGCTGCTCGAATCCGGCGTCATGGGCCGCGCCGCGGTACCGTCCGGCGCCTCTACCGGTTCGCGCGAAGCGATCGAGCTGCGCGACGGCGACAAGGATCGTTATCTCGGCAAGGGCGTGCTGCAGGCCGTCGAGAACGTCAATACGGAAATCTCCGAAGCCATCGTCGGCCTCGACGCCGAAGAGCAGGCCTTCATCGACAAGACCCTGATCGACCTCGACGGCAGCGACAACAAGTCGCGCCTCGGCGCCAATGCCATGCTGGCGGTATCGATGGCGGTGGCCAAGGCCGCGGCGGAAGAAGCCGGCCTGCCGCTCTACCGCTACTTCGGCGGCAGCGGCCCGATGCAGATGCCGGTGCCGATGATGAACGTCGTCAACGGCGGCGCGCATGCCAACAACAACCTCGACATCCAGGAATTCATGATCCTGCCGGTCGGCGCCAAGAGCTTCCGCGAAGCCCTGCGCTGCGGCGGCGAGGTGTTCCATCACCTCAAGAAGCTGGTCGACAAGAAAGGCTACCCGACCACCGTCGGCGACGAAGGCGGCTTCGCGCCCAATGTCTCCGGCAACGACGAGGCCATCGAGCTGATCCTCAAGGCCATCGAGACGGCCGGCTACACGCCGGGCCAGGACGTCATGCTGGGCCTCGATTGCGCCGCCTCGGAGTTCTACAAGGACGGCAAGTATGTGCTGGCGTCCGAGAAACTCGAACTCGATTCCAAGGGCTTCGCCGATTACCTCGAGACGCTGGTCGGCAAGTATCCGATCATCAGCGTCGAGGACGGCATGTCTGAAGCCGACTGGGACGGCTGGAAGCTGTTGACCGACAAGCTCGGCAAGAAGGTGCAGATCGTCGGCGACGACATCTTCGTCACCAATCCGAAGATCTTCAAGGAAGGCATCCAGAAGGGCATCGCCAATTCCATCCTGATCAAGATCAATCAGATCGGCACGCTGACCGAGACCTTCGCGACGGTGGAGATGGCCAAGCGCGCCGCCTACACCAACGTCATTTCCCACCGTTCGGGCGAGACCGAGGATTCGACCATCGCCGACATCGCCGTCGGCCTCAATGCCGGCCAGATCAAGACCGGTTCGCTGTCGCGCTCGGACCGCATCGCCAAGTACAACCAGCTGTTGCGCATCGAAGAAGACCTCGGCGATTCCGTGACCTATCCCGGCATCTCGACCTTCTACAACCTGCGCAAGTAGTCTTTCGCATGCGCTGGCCCACCTGGGTGCTGGTCGCTCTGATCGCCCTGCTGCAGTATCCGCTGTGGCTAGGCAAGGGCGGCTGGCTCCGGGTCTGGGACATGCAGCATCAACTCGACGCGCAGCACGAGGTCAACCAGAAGCTCGAGGAGCGCAACGCCGGGCTCGATGCCGAAGTGCGCGACTTGAAGAGCGGCTACGAGGCGATCGAAGAGCGGGCGCGGTTCGAGTTGGGCCTGATCAAGGACGGCGAGGTGTTCGTTCAGGTGCCGCAGAAGTCGCAGCCTTAGCTCTGGCGGAGATTGAGCGCTGTGCGCGCTCGGGCCGACGGGGTGCCCTGCTGCGCTCCGTGTCCCCCGGCGGACAAGAGCGATAAGGCGTCCGCCTCCTCCTTTACCTACGCGCAGCAGGGCACCCCATCGGCGCGGCGAAGCACCCCGATCACGCCTCAAGCGTTCAAATCACCACGCTGTCTAGCCGAGGGTGGCGGGTGGTCGTCGACGCGTAGGTAAAGGAGGAGGCGCAGGCCCTTTGATTTTCTGCGCCGGGGGACACGAAGCGGCGACGACCACCCGTCGCCCTCGGCGGGTTAAGAGTCACGGGAGCCGAAGGTCAGACCGACTTCAACTGCCCCGCATACCTCTGCGCATTCGCCACGTAGCGCTGCGAACTGCCAGCGATGCGCGCCACCTCTTCGTCGGTCAACTCCCGCACGATCTTGCCGGGCGAACCCATCACCAGCGAGCGATCCGGGATCACCTTGCCTTCGGCGATCAGCGTGTTGGCGCCGATCAGGCAGTGCTTGCCGATCACGGCGTGGTTGAGGATCACGCTCTTGATGCCGATCAGCGAGCCTTCGCCGATGGCGCAGCCGTGCAGCATGACGAGGTGGCCGACGGTGACGTTGCGCTCGACGGTCAGCGGCGCGCCGGGGTCGGTGTGCAATACGCTGCCGTCCTGAATGTTGCTGTTCTCGCCGATGGAGATCGGCTCGTTGTCGCCGCGCAGCACGGCGTTCCACCAGATGCTGCTGTGCTCGGCGAGGCGGATGTCGCCGATGAGGGTGGCGTTCGGCGCGATCCACGCCGATGCGGCGATCGCCGGCTGCTTGTCGGAGAGGCTGTAGATCGGCATGGCAGCGCTTCCTTCAGGCGGCTTGCGGCGCGAGGCTTGCGGTTTCGGCGCCGCCGGCATGGCGGACGATCGCCTCGTCGATGAAGTTGCGCAGGAAGCCGTCCGGCTGGTTGCTGTTGAAGCGGGCGATCTCGACGCCGCGGCTGTAGGCGACGACGGTGGGGAAGCCGCGCACGCCGTGGCGGCCGGCGATGCGCATGTTCTCGTCGGCATCGACCTTGGCGAGCAGGAAGTCGCCGCCGTACTCCGCCGCCAGCTTCTCGAGGCGGGGCGTCAGCACGCGGCAGGGCGCGCACCACTCGGCGCCGATGTCGAGCAGCACGGGGGCCTGATGGGAGCGCCCGACGACCCGTTCGTCGAAATCGGCTTCTTCGACGTCGTAGGAATGGGGCAGGGACATGGCTGGAAAAGGGGCTGAAAAGGTTTGCATCATACGGGATGGCACCTTCCCTTGGTATCCGGGGAAGGCAGGTGTTTGTAAGCCATTTGTGGCGGCCGGCCGCCACGATATATGGCTAAAGTCTTGGAAGAATTGATAGAATCGCCGCATCGTTCAGGGATGGATGGACATGAAATACTCCGACAGCATCGAGAAGAGTGCCGAGTATTTGAGGATGGCGTTGCCGCTGATGTCCAAGCAGGCGGCGGGCTTGCATCCGGTCAGCTATGCCGTCTGGTACGAGTACGTATCGGGCCGCAATGCGGCACTGAAGGCGCGCATCGACGAGGCGCTGCGCGGCGGCGTGATCTTCGACGACGCCGGCACGCACGAGCTCTTCCACAAGCACATCGCCGAACTCGACCAGTCGCTGGCGCAGCGCGTCACCGACGGTTTCCAGAAGGTCATGGCCGACATGTCGCATTCGGCATCGCAGGCCAACGACCATGCCCACCAGGTCGGCAACGTGCTCGATCGGCTGTCCGAGGATCTCGCCTCGTCCGCCGGGGACAAGCTGGGCGCCGGCATGGAGACCTTGCGCAAGCAGACGCGCAACATGCAGGGCGCGGTTTCGGTGCTGCGCGAGCGGCTCGACGAGAGCCGCCGCGAGATCGAGCAGCTGCGCCACGAGGTGGCCAAGGCCCGCGAGGACGCGCTCGCCGACGGCCTGACGGGCCTGGTGAATCGCCGCGGCTTCGACATGGCGCTGAACGCCCAGCTGTCCGCGCGCGATCCAGAGGAGGTCGGCCCGAGCCTGGTCATCGTGGACATCGACTTCTTCAAGCGCGTCAACGATAACTACGGCCATCTGTTCGGCGACAAGGTGATCCGCGCCGTGGCGCAGATCCTCAAGGACAACGTCAAGGGCAAGGACACGGCAGCGCGCTACGGCGGCGAGGAGTTCTGCATCCTGCTGCCGGAAACGCCGCTCGACGGCGCCAGCTACGTCGCCGAGAAGATCCGCGCGACGGTCGAGAAATGCCGCATCAAGCGCGTCGACAGCAAGGAGACCGTTGCCAACGTCACGGTTTCGCTCGGCGCAGCCTGCTACCGCCGCGGGGAATCTGCGAACGATTTCCTCGGCCGCGCCGACGGCGCGCTCTACAAGTCGAAGTCCGCCGGACGCAACCGCATCACGCTGGCGATGGCCTGATCCGAACAGCAGGCCGGCAATCGGTCGAGAAGGCCTGCTTTTTGCTCCCTATTCGTCATCCCGCCGCCGCGGCGGCATACGAAACGGAGATCGCACATGGATATCTCGGCCGCATCCCTCTCCTATGAGCTCGTCGCGTTCCGCAGCCAGGCCGTCGCCCTGCTGAGCGACACGTCCTTCGGCAGCATTCTCCAGGCGACTTCCGCCGCCGGCAGCGTCCCGGCCGGCTCGGCCGGCGGCCTTTCCGCCACGGGCCGCAACCTGTCCTTGTTCGATCCCCAGGCGGCGTTCGACATGATGAGCCTGATCAATCAGAAGAGCGTTGATTACAAAGCGCAATTCTCTGAGCTGAGCGAGATGAAATCCGACGTGTCCGGTTTGGCCGGCGCGGCGCAGGCCTTGTCGGGCATCTCGGCGGACAGCGGCAACGACGCAATTCGGACGCAGCTGCAGAAATTCGTGGACCAGTACAACGCCTGGGTGAAGCGCTTCGACGGCGACATGAAGCCGGGCGGCATCCTGGCCGGCACGCAGGCGGCGCAGGTGGCGCGCTGGGAACTCGACCAGAGCGTGGAGAGCCGCTTCTACGGCGTGGCCGACGGGCTCAACGGCCTCGCCGACCTCGGCATCTCGATCGACAAGGCGACCGGCCTGGCGTCGCTGGACGCCGCCAAGCTCGATGCGACGCTGGCGGGCAACCGCAAGGGCATGCTCGACGTCGTGCAGGAATTCGCTGCAAATTTTGCCTCCGCGGCAAACCTGCTCGACTCTGCCGGCAACTTCATCCCCAACCAGCTGAACAA
>DAIDAU010000107.1 GCA_027310465.1 Rhodocyclaceae bacterium | reverse complement strand
ACCCTGGGAAGCCAGAAGGGACGCCGCTCCAAGCGTGGGGCCGACGCATGGCGACCACACCGCACCCAGCAACAGGCCGAAACCGGACTGCCAGCGCTCGCAAGCCGTGCCTGCCATGACGGAACCACAAGGATCGCGCTAAAGCTTGATGGCATTAAGTTCGATAGCCTGAATTTTTCAGGTAGTTGGCGCATTCCTCGGGGGTGAAGGCATCGAGTGCGTGGCCGATTGCGGCGCAGACGGCATCGACGGTTCGCGCGGCAGCTTTGCGGAGCAGGTGCTTGAGCTTGGCAAAGACCTGTTCGATCGGGTTCAGGTCGGGCGAGTACTTTGGCAGGAAGAAGAGTTTGGCGCCTACCGCACGGATGAGTTGGCGGACTTCTTTACCCCTATGGCTGCCGAGGTTATCCAAGACGACGATATCGCCGGGTCGAAGGACGGGCAGAAGAACCTTCTCGACATAGGTGCGAAAGCTCACGCCATCGATCGGCCCCTCGATGAACCATGGCGCATCGATCCGGTCATGGCGCAGGGCCGCCAGGAAGGTCATGGTCTTCCAGCGGCCGTGGGGAACCTTGGCGTGAAGTCTGCGCCCGCGCGGCGCCCATCCCCGCAAGGGCGCCATATCGGTCCTGGTCCAGGTCTCGTCGATGAAGACCAGCCGCTCAGCTTCGACGCGACCTTGATATTTTGTCCACTGGGCTCGCCGCCGCGCGACCTCGGGTCGATCGCGTTCGCCAGCCGCCACGCTTTTTTTTGAAGCTGAGCTTCTCGGCATGCACGAAGTCCCACACCGAGTGGTAGTCGACCTTCAGGCCACGTCCGGCAAGCTCGGCAACGAGCCCCCGTATGGTGAAATCGCCGTCCTTGATCCGTTGCGACAGCCAAACCGCGTGGTCTCCCGAAACTGCCTTCGGCTTGTGACCGCCCATCTGGCCCGGAGCAACGCTGCCAGTTTCCTCGACCCGCTGCATCCAACCGATCGCTGTGCTGATCGCGACCCCAAACTGCCTGGCTGCCTGATTGCGCGACATCCCGCCTTCAATCGCGGCCACCACACGCTTGCGAAGATCCAGAGAATAAGGCTTCCCCATCCATGCTGGCCTCCAACCCAGCCAGCATGGTGAATCAGAAACACACTGATTTTGGAATCCCAAATCGATTCAACCTAACCCCATCCCGCTTTAGTCCGGCAAATTCCTTGACCACCCGCTCGTAGACCGGGCGCTTGAAGGGAACGATCAGATCCGGAAGATTTTTCATCGGCTCCCAGCGCCAGCCGATGAACTCAGCCTTGTGGCCGCCACCGCCGGGATTTGCGACATTGATCTCGCGATCCTCGCCGGTGAAGCGTACGGCATACCACTTCTGCCGCTGGCCGCGGTAACGGCCCTTCCAGGCTCGCCCTGCGATGGTACGCGGAATGTCGTAGACGAGCCAGTCTGCAATTTCCGCGATCTTCTCAATCGAACGGACGTTGGTTTCCTCGTACAGTTCGCGCTTGGCAGCGTCCCAAGTATCCTCGCCGGGGTCGACGCCGCCTTGCGGCATTTGCCAGACATGGGATTCATCGACGTGTTCGATGCCGCCGGCGCGGCGACCGATGAAGACGAGCCCAGCTGCATTGATCAGCATCATGCCGACACAAGTTCGATAGGGCAAATCTTCGTAACGCGCCATTCCGTTCTGATCTCCTCTAGGCTCGCGCCGCGTGAAGGCTCTGGTCAGCTCGATTTTGATTTCGTCATCGCGCTTGTCAATGGCGCCAGCAAAACCCCATGGCTATCGAGCGTCCGTGCCCAGGCGCCAATCCGTTCGATGGAAATCGGCAGCGCCGAGGCGACGCCGACCGC
>DAIDAU010000094.1 GCA_027310465.1 Rhodocyclaceae bacterium | reverse complement strand
GTGTTCATCCCATTCTTCGACGAGATGCGGCTGGTGAACAAGCTCACGCTCGACGCCACCTGCCCGATCTCGAAGGAGACCGACTTCAAGAAGTGCGCCTGCCGGATCGTCAAGGCCTGATGTCCCGGCCGGCGGAGCACGCCGCACGCGGCGCGCTCCGCCGGCACCACCAGATCCATGCAACGCCATGATCGCCACCCGCCGCCAGTTCCTGCTCGATGCCGCCCGCATGGCGTGCGGCACGGGACTCCTGGGACTCGCCCTCGGCTTTCACGCCAAGCCGGCGCAGGCGCTGCCGCCGACCGCCCTGCGGCCGCCCGGCGCGGCCGCGGAAGCCGGATTCCTCGGCGCCTGCATCCGCTGCGGGCTGTGCGTGCGCGACTGCCCGCCGCAGATACTCTCGCTGGCGACGCCCGGGCAGCCGGTGGCGACGGGCACGCCCTACTTCATTGCGCGCGGCGGCGCCTGCGAGATGTGCGAGAACATCCCCTGCGTCAAGGCCTGCCCGACCGGTGCGCTCGATCACCAGCTCATCGACATCGCCAAGGCGCGCATGGGGCTGGCGGTGCTGGTCGATCCCGAGACCTGCCTCAGCGTGCTCGGCATGCGCTGCGAGGTCTGCTACCGTGCCTGCCCGCTGATCGACAAGGCGCTGACGCTGGAACCGCGCCACAACGAGCGCACCGGACGCCACGCGATCTTCCAGCCGGTGGTGCACTCGGACGCGTGCACCGGCTGCGGCAAGTGCGAGGCGGACTGCGTACTGCCGACGCCGGCGATCAGGGTGCTGCCGCTCGCGCTGGCCAAGGGACGGCTCGGCGAGCACTACCAGCTCGGCTGGGAAGAGCAGAAGAAGGCCGGACACAGCCTGGTGGCGCCGGATGCCGAGCATCGCTACAACCTGCCGCAGGGCATCGAATACGAGAACGGCAAGGGGCTGTCCGAGGAGTCGCCGCGATGAGCCCGTTGCGCGCGCACCGCTGGCTGCTGCTGCGCCGTTCGTCGCAGCTCGCGATCCTCGCGCTGTTCCTCGCCGGCCCCTGGTTCGGCGTCTGGATCGTCAAGGGCAACCTCAACTTCAGCTATACGCTCGACACGCTGCCGCTCACCGATCCCTACGTCCTGCTGCAAAGTGCACTGGCCGGCCACCTGCCGGCGGACCGCGCGCTGATCGGCGCCGCCGTCGTCGTCGCCTTCTACCTGCTCGTCGGCGGCCGCAGCTACTGCGCCTGGGTCTGCCCCATGAACGCCGTCACCGATCTCGCCGCCCGGCTGCGCGGCCGCCTCGGCATCAAGGGCGGCGCCCACGTCTCGCGCAGCGTGCGCTTCTGGGTCTTCGGCGCGACCCTGCTCGTCGCGCTGGCCAGCGGCAGCGTCGCCTGGGAACTCGTCAATCCGGTGTCGATGCTGCATCGCGGCCTGTTCTTCGGCTTCGGCCTGGGCTGGACCATCGTGCTCGCGGTGTTCCTGTTCGACGTGTTCGTCATGAGCCGCGGCTGGTGCGGCCGCCTCTGTCCGGTCGGCGCCGCCTACAGCCTGCTCGGCCACGCGCGCCTGCTGCGCGTCGCCGCCGTGCGCCGCGACGCGTGCGACGACTGCAACGACTGCTTCGTCGTCTGCCCCGAGCCGGGCGTGATCCATGCGCCGCTCAAGGGCGGCGCGCGCGGCATCGGCCCGGCGATCGCCTCGGCGCAATGCACGAATTGCGGGCGCTGCATCGACGTCTGTCCCAAGGATGTCTTCGCCTTCGGCAGCCGCTTCGCCCATCCTTCGACTCCGGCGGACGCCACGCAGGCGCACGCCCAATGACCCATCGTTTTTCCTCCGCGGGGAGCTCCTCATGAAAACAGTCTTCACCGTCATCCTGGTCGCCTCGGTGGCCACCTTCGTCGGCTGCGCATCCTTCCGGCCGCCGGCCGACATGCGCGGCAGCGACGTCGCCGCTCCCGACCAGGCGCCGGTCGAGAAGCAGTACGCGACGCGCGCGCCGAACGCCGACCTCACCGCGCTGATCCCGCGCACCTTCAAGGGCCAGCCGCCGCTGATACCGCACGAAGTCGAGAAGTACCTGCCCATCACCGTCGAGGAGAACGACTGCCTCGATTGCCACATCTCCGACGACTTCAAGGGCCGCAAGATGCCGCGCATGGGCGACAGCCATTTCTCCCAGACCGAGAAGGAAGCCGACGGCAGCCCCAAGGTCAACATGTCGCGCTGGCAATGCAACAGCTGCCACGTCGCCCAGGTCGACGCGCCGCCGCTGGTCGACAACACCTTCGTCGGCAACAAGTAGCGGCCGCCGCGCGACGGCTTCCCGCGGCGACAGCCGCCGCCCACCTCGCACCATGTGCATGGCATGACGAGGCGGGGCCGGGCAACCGGCCCCGCCCTATTTCTGCCCGTCGACCCGCGTGGTCTATGGTCGATATGCACCCTTGCAGAAAATTGACTCGGGTCAATGCGACTTGGGTGATAGGCGCAGAAAGTTCGTATCGCAGCGGAGATGCCGCCGCCATCAAATTTTCCAAGGGGGGTCAAATGAAGAAGTCGCACTGGATCACCGGCGCCGTCGCCATGGCGGCGCTGCCGCTCGCCGTGGCGAACGCCTTCGCCGAAGAGGCCAAGCACGCTACCGAAGCCGAAGTCAGATACCAGGCCGGCAGCTCGCCGCTGGCCAACGTCGAGATGTACCAGGACATCAATCCGAAGGCGCCGCCGATGACCAAGGCGGAGTTCGAGAAGGGCAAGCAGATCTTCTTCCAGCGCTGCGCCGGCTGCCACGGCGTGCTGCGCAAGGGCGCCACCGGCAAGCCGCTGACGCCGGACAAGACGCTGCCCAACGGCACCGAGTACCTCAAGGTGTTCATCAAGTACGGCTCGCCCGCGGGCATGCCGAACTGGGGCACCTCCGGCGAGCTCACCGACGACGAGGTCGACCTGATGGCGCGCTATGTGCAGCAGACGCCGCCCCAGCCGCCCGAGTTCGGCATGAAGGAGATGAGCGACTCCTGGAAGCTCATCGTCCCGGTCGACCAGCGGCCGAAGAAGAAGATGAACAGCTACAACCTGTCCAACCTGTTCTCGGTGACGCTGCGCGACGCCGGCGAGATCGCGCTGATCGACGGCGACAGCAAGAAGATCATCAACATCATCAAGACCGGCTACGCGGTGCACATCTCGCGCCTGTCGGCTTCCGGCTGCTACCTCTACGTGATCGGCCGCGACGCGCGCCTCAACCTCATCGACCTGTGGATGGAGAAGCCCGACAACGTCGCCGAGCTGAAGATCGGCCTCGAGGCGCGCTCGGTCGAGACCTCCAAGTACAAGGGCTACGAGGACAAGTACGCGATCGCCGGCTCCTACTGGCCGCCGCAGTACGTGATCATGGACGGCGACACGCTCAAGCCGCTCAAGATCGTGTCCACCCGCGGCATGACGGTCGACGGCGACTACCACCCCGAGCCGCGCGTCGCCGCCATCGTGGCCTCGCACTTCCATCCCGAGTTCGTCGTCAACGCCAAGGAGACCGGCAAGGTGATGATGGTCGACTACTCCGACCTCAACAACCTCAAGACCACCACCATCGACGCCGCCAAGTTCCTGCATGACGGCGGCTTCGAATCGACGCACCGCTACTTCATGGACGCCGCCAACGCCTCCAACAAGATCGCGGTGATCGACACCAAGGAAGACAAGCTGACGAAGCTGATCGAGGTCGGCAAGACGCCGCACCCGGGCCGCGGCGCCAACTTCGTCGATCCCAAGTACGGTCCGGTGTGGGCGACCACGCACCTCGGCGACGACACGATTTCCGTGATCGGCACCGATCCGGCCAAGCACAAGGACAACGCCTGGAAGGTGGTGCGCACGCTCAAGCAGCAGGGCGGCGGCTCGCTGTTCATCAAGACCAACCCGAAGTCGCGCAACCTCTGGGTCGACGCCCCGCTCAACCCGGACGCCAAGATCAGCCAGTCGGTCGCGGTGTTCGACATCAAGAACCTCGACAAGGGCTTCGAAGTGCTGCCCATCGCCGAATGGTCGGGCCTGGGCGAAGGCGCCAAGCGCGTCGTCGAACCCGAGTACAACCAGGCGGGCGACGAGGTGTGGTTCTCGGTATGGAGCGCCAAGGACAAGCAGTCGGCCATCGTGGTCGTCGACGACAAGACGCGCAAGCTGAAGGCCGTCATCAAGGATCCGAAGCTGATCACGCTGACCGGCAAGTTCAACGTCAACAACACGCAGCACGATATTTACTGAGGATGGACCGCCGGGGTGCGCAGCACCCCGGCTCTTTGGGAGATGACCATGAAACTGCACAAGCTGCTCATGCTCGCCGGCGCGGCGCTGCTGCTCGCGCCGTCCGCGTACGCGAGCGAGGCGATCGCCCAGAAGTCCGGCTGCCTCGCCTGCCACACGCGCGACAAGAAGATCGTCGGCCCGGCCTACAAGGACGTCGCCGCGAAGTACAGGGGACAGGACGTCGCCGCCAAGCTCGCCGAGAAGGTGCGCAAGGGCGGGGTCGGCGTCTGGGGCCCGATCCCGATGCCGCCCAACACGCCGGAAAAGATCAACGACGCCGATCTCAGGACGGTCGTCGAATGGGTGCTGAAGGGCTGATCGCGACGCAGCCCCAACCTGAACGGGAGCCGAGGCTCCCGTTTTTTTCTTCCCGCCAGGCCGGCGCCTGCGCCTCCAAAACCCGCAAGGCGCGCCATACTGGGCTGATGCTTGCCATCCCGGAGGGCGTCCCCATGCTGAACATCGCCTGCGCGCAGTTCGACTACACGGTCGGCGACATCGAAGGCAATGCCGCGATGATCGAGGCCGCCGCCCGCCGAGCCTCCGAAGCGCGATCGGACATCGTGGTGTTCTCCGAGCTTTCGCTGACCGGCTACTATCCGGGCGACCTGCTCGAGAGCGACGAGTTCATCGACCGCGTGGCGGCGCAGCTCGAAGCGCTGCGGCGCGCCAGCCGCGCGACGCCCGGCCTCGCCTGGGTGGTCGGCGCGCCGCTGCGGCGGCAGGGGCCGGGCAAGCCGCTCGGCAACAGCCTGGTGGTGCTGCTCGACGGCGAGATCGTCCTCCGCTACGCCAAGCAGCTGCTGCCGACCTACAACATCTTCGACGAGCATCGGCACTTCGAGCCGGGCCCCGACGTGGCGCGCGTGCTGCGGCTGCGCGGACACCAGATCGGCTTCATGATCTGCGAGGACGGCTGGAATCTCGCCGGCCGCGACTACCCGATCGATCCCTTCGCGCGCCTGGCGGACGCGGCGCCCGATCTCGTCGTCTCGATCAACGCCAGCCCCTCCAACGTCGGCAAGCAGGCGGCGCGCCACGCGCTGTTCGCCGAGGCGGCGCGCCGCTACCGGCTGCCGATCCTCTACGTCAACCAGATCGGCGGGCAGGACCAGCTGGTGTTCGACGGCGCCTCGTTCGCCGTCGGCCCCGAGCAGGGCGTGTGCTTCGAAGCCGGGAGCTTCGCGGAGGAGATCGCCTTCCTCGCGTTCGACCCGGTGCGCGGCGTGTTCGCCGACGCGCAGGGCGCGGCATTGCCTCCGCTCGAGCCCGGCATCCGCTCGCCGCTGGAGTTCTACGGCCGCCAGATCGTGCTCGGCCTGCGCGATTACGCGCGCCGCACGGGATTCGCGAGCGCCGTGGTCGGCTGCTCGGGCGGCATCGATTCCGCGCTGACGCTGGACCTGGCGGTCGAGGCGCTGGGCGCCGACCGCGTCGTCGCCGTTGGCATGCCGTCGCAGTTTTCCAGCGCCGGCTCGATCGACGATTCGTCCGCGCTGTGCCGCAATCTCGGCATCCGCTTCGTCGTGCATCCGATCGGCGACATCGTGGCGGCCTTCCAGGCGGCCTATCTGAAAGCCAGCGGCACGCCGCTGTCGGGCGTTCCGCTCGAGAACCTGCAGGCGCGCGTGCGCGGCACCATCCTGATGGAATACTCGAACGCCGAGGGCCACCTGCTGCTGACCACCGGCAACAAGTCCGAGATCTCCGTCGGCTACTGCACGCTGTACGGCGACACCAACGGCGGCCTCGGCCTCATCGGCGATCTCTACAAGACCGAGATCTTCGCGCTGGCGCGCTACCGCAACGAGGCGGCGGGCTACGACCGCATCCCGCGCGCCATCTTCGCCAAGGCGCCGTCGGCCGAGCTCTCGCCCGGCCAGAAGGACAGCGACACGCTGCCGCCCTACGAGGTGCTTGACGACATCCTCAAGCTGCTGGTGGAAGGCCGCCTGCTGCCTCCCGACGAGCATGCCGCCGCGGCGGCGCGCGTCGGCGCCCTGCGCCGGACGCCGCAGGGACAGGCGCTGGTGGACAAGGTCAAGCGCATGCTGGCGCGCAACGAGTACAAGCGCCGGCAGGCGCCGATGAGCATACGCGTGCGCGCCCGGGCCTTCGGCAGCGGCCGCCGCATGCCGATCGCCGCCAAGCTGACCTGAGGCCGCGGCCTCGCCCGGCACGGATTCCCGCACTGCCGGGACGGGAGTCGCTCGCGAACCGGCCCCGCGGGGCCGCGTCTATCATTGGGCTCGGACGACGCGGTAGCCGGCGGCAAGCGACGCGAAGGCGCGGACTTCCCGTTGCACCCAGGCATCGTCGCGCCCGAGCTCGTCGGCCATGAGGCGCGCCACGGCCGGCGCTATGGCGACGGCCGCGGCCGCATCGAGCAGCAGGCAGCGGCTGCGCCGCGCGAGCACGTCCTCGACGCGGCGCGCCATCTCGTGGCGGCAGGCGTAGAGCGTTGCGGCCGGCGTCAACGGCAGTTCGGGATGCAGCGGCAGGGCGAGTGCCGTGTCGGCGGCGGTCAGCGCGGCGATGGCGGACACGGCGCCGGCGTCGATGGCCAGCGTGGCTGTCGTGCAGGGACGCGCCGGCAGGCTCCCGAGCGTCTGCGCCATGTCGACGGCGTCGGCCGCCATGCGCCGGTAGGTGGTCCACTTGCCGCCGGCGACGGTGAGCAGGCCCGAGACGGGGTCGATCAGCAGCGTGTGCTCACGCGACAGCGCAGCGGTCGCGGCGCCCTCGCCGGCGACCAGCGGACGGATGCCGGCGAACGTCGAGAGGATGTCCGCAGGCGTCGCCTGGCGCGCCAGATAGCGGTTGGCGGTGGTCAGCAGGAAGTCGATTTCCTCGGCTTGCGGCACCGGCTCGGGCACTGCTTCGCCGACCGCGACGTCGGTGGTGCCGATCAGCACGCGCCCCAGCCAGGGAATGGCGAACATGACGCGGCCGTCGCTGGTGTGCGGCACCATGATGGCGCTGTCGTTGGGCAGGAAGGCGCGCGGCAGCACCAGGTG
>DAIDAU010000078.1 GCA_027310465.1 Rhodocyclaceae bacterium | reverse complement strand
CCACTACACCTATCGTTTCGCGCGGCGCGCCGCGGAACTGGGCCTGACGGTGATCGACGATCCGCTGTCGATCCTCCGCTGCAACAACAAGGTATTCCTCGCCGAACTGCTGCCGCGCCACGGCATCCCGGTGCCGCGGACGCTGATCGTCGACCGCGAGAACATCGACCTCGTCGTGCCCTCGCTCGGCCTGCCCTGCGTGCTCAAGCGGCCCGACAGCTCGCTGTCGCTGGGCGTCGCCAAGATCGAGTCCGAGAGCGGGCTGCGCGCGACCGCGCTGGAGATGCTGAAGGAGTCCGACCTGATCGTCGCCCAGGAATTTGTGCCGACGCCCTTCGATTGGCGCATCGGCATCCTCGCCGGGCGCGCGCTGTTCGTCTGCAAGTACCACATGGTGCCGGGCCACTGGCAGATCGTGCGGCACGTGCCGGGACAGCATTACGAAGAGGGCCGGACGGAAGCGCTGCCGCTCGGCGCCGCGCCCGCCGGCATCGTCGAGCTCGCGCTGAAGGCCGCCCGCCTGATGGGCGACGGCTTCTACGGCGTCGACGCCAAGGAGATGGCGCCGGGCGATCTGCGCGTCATCGAGGTCAACGACAATCCCAACGTGGACGCCGGCAACGAGGACGGCGTGCTGCGGGACGCGCTCTACCGGGAAGTCATGAAGCTGTTCGCGCAGCGCATGGCGGCGCATCGAGAGCGGCTGCGATGATGACCGCCGCGCCGCTCGCCGCCTTCTCGGGCTACGGCCTCGAGCTCGAGTACATGATCGTGGACCGCGACAGCCTCGCCGTGCGCCCGATCGCCGACGCGCTGCTCGACGGCCTGGCGGCCGCGGCCCGACCCGCGGTTCCGGGATTTGCCTGGTCGAACGAGCTGGTGCTCCACCTGCTGGAACTGAAGAACCTGCGCCCCGCTCCCGGCCTCGACGATCTGGCGGGGAAGTTCCAGGCGGAAGTGCGGCGCGCGGACGAAGCGCTCGCCGCATTCGGCGCGCGGCTCATGCCGACCGGCATGCATCCCTGGATGGATCCGGCGAGCGAGACGCGGCTCTGGCCGCATCGCGACGCCGCCATCTACCGCACCTACGACGCCATCTTCGACTGCCGCGCGCACGGCTGGGCCAACATCCAGAGCGTGCAACTCAACCTGCCGTTCGCCGACGATCGCGAGTTCGCGCGGCTGCACGCCGCGGTGCGCGTACTGCTGCCGGTGCTGCCCGCCCTCGCCGCCAGTTCGCCGATCGCCGACGGCAGGGTGCGCGCCGAAGTCGATTACCGCATGGACTGCTACCGTCGCCATGCCGAACGCATGCCCTCGCTGATCGGCCGCGTCGTCCCCGACAATGCGGAGAGCCTCGCCCACTACCAGGAAAGCGTGCTGGCGCCGATGTATGCCGACGTCGCCCCGTTCGATCCCGACCGCCACATGCGCGAGGACTGGCTCAACGCCCGCGGCGCCATCCCGCGCTTCGGCCGCCATGCCGTCGAGATCCGCGTCATCGACATGCAGGAATGCCCGCGCGCCGATCTCGCCGTCGCCGCGCTCGCCGGCGCCGTCGCGCGCGCCCTGTACGGCGAGCGCTGGTCGTCCTTCGAGGAACAGCGCGGCATGAAGACCGCGGACCTCGCCGCGATCCTCGGCGCGTGCACGCGCGACGCCGACCGCGCGATCATCGACGACGCGCGCTATCTCGCCCTGCTCGGCGTCGCGCAGCCGCGCTGCGGCGGCGCCGACCTGTGGCGCCATCTGCTGCAGGCATGCGCCGGCGATGCGCTGCTCTGCGCGGAGACCAAGACCGCCCTCGACCTCATCCTGCGCGAGGGCCCGCTGGCGCGGCGCATCCTGCGCGCGGCCGGCGCGGCTCCCGATCGCCCGCGGCTGGCGGCCGTCTATCGCGAACTCTGCGATTGCCTGATCGACGGGCGGCAATTCGCCGGACTGCGGTGAGCGCCGCGCTCGCCTTCGTCGTCACCTGCGAGCATGCCGGCAACCGCATCCCGGCGCGCTACCGGGGCTGCTTCGCGGATCAGCACGAAGCGCTCGAGAGCCATCGCGGCTACGATCGCGGCGCGCTGCGCATGGCTCGGGATCTGGCGCACCGCTTCGATGCAGCATTGTTCTATTCGACCGTGAGCCGCATGCTCGTCGATCTCAACCGTTCGCCGGGACACCGCCGCCTGCATGCGCCGGCCGTGCTCGCGCTTCCCGCCGCGACGCGCCGCGAAATCTGCGCGACCTATTACGCGCCGTTCCGCGCGCAAGCCGAGCAGGCGATTGAGCGGGCGATCGCGCGCGGCCAGCGAGTGGTGCACGTCTCCAGCCACAGCTTCACGCCGGTGCTCGACGGCGCCGTGCGCACCGCCGACGTCGGCCTGCTCTACGATCCGCAGCGGCGCGGCGAGCGCGTGCTGTGCCGGCGCTGGCAGGCGGAACTCGCGGCGCGCCGGCCGGCCCTGCGCGTGCGCCGCAATTATCCCTACACCGGCAAGTCGGACGGCTTCGCCGCGTTCCTGCGGCGCCGCTACCCTGCCGAGCACTACGTCGGCATCGAACTGGAGATCAACCAGCGCATCGTCCGGCAGGGAGGACGCGCCTGGGCGCAGCTGCGCGAGGCCATCCTCGCGAGCCTGGCGGCGGCGCTCGGCGTCCTCGCCTAGGCGAGCTTGAACTGCCCGACGAGGGTATTGAGATCGGCCACCAGCCTCGCCAGTTCGGCGACCGCCGCCTCGCTGTTCTTGACGTCGGCCGCGGTCGCCTGCGCCATGTTGACGATGGCGTCGACGCTGGTGCTGATCTGGTCGGTCTCGACGTTCTGCATGGCGGCGTGCGTGGCGATCTGCAGGTTGAGCTCGCCGATCGACGCCACCGCGCGCGTGATCTTTTCCAGCGACTCGCCGGCGAGGCCGGCGTGCCCGACGCTCGCCGTCACCCGCTCGTGCCCCGCTTCCATCACGCGCACCGCCTCGAGCGCCTTGCTCTGCAGCTTGCCGATCATGTCCTGGATGCGCGCCGTCGCCTCCTGCGTGCTCTGCGCCAGCTTGCGCACCTCGTCGGCCACCACGGCGAAGCCGCGCCCCTGTTCGCCGGCGCGCGCCGCTTCGATGGCGGCATTCAGCGCCAGCAGGTTGGTCTGGTCGGCGATGCCCTTGATCGCGTCGAGAATGGTGCCGATGTCGCGGCTATCGCCCTCGAGCTCGCGGATCACCTCGGCGGCATGCGACACCTCCTCGGCGACGCTGTGGATCGAGCGGATCGTCTCGTCCACCACCGCGCGGCCGGTATTGGCGTCGGCGTCCGCGGCCTGAGCCGCCGCCGCGGCCGCCTCCGCACTCTGGTTGATCTCCTGGGCGCGCGTCACCATGCCCTGCACCGCCCCGGCCACCGCGCCGGCCTCGCCTTCCTGGCGCTGCACGCTGGTCGTCGTATGC
>DAIDAU010000050.1 GCA_027310465.1 Rhodocyclaceae bacterium | reverse complement strand
ACGCAGTGTTCATCGACGCGAGCAGCGCGCCGGCGATGGCGGACTTGGAGCCGTCGGCGAACTTGGCGAAGACGGTCCGGCCGGAGAACGCCAGCACCGTCAGGATGCCGACCAGCAGCGCGCCCTCGACGGCCCAGATGGCGGCGATCTTGGAGACCTCCTGCACCACCGGCGCAGCCTTGCCCATCACGGCCGGCAGGAAGGAATGGGACTTGCCGTAGAACTCGGGAATGGCGCGCGTGAAGACCCAGTTCATGACGCCGACCAGCACCAGCGGCAGGATGGCGACAAGCGGATTGGCGAGCCTCTCGTGCTCGAACGGCTCGGGCTCGTTGACCAGGTTGGTACCGTAGCCCTCGCCTGCGGCGGCCGCCTGGCGGCGGCGCCATTCGAGATAGGACAGGCCCGCGACGATGATGAAGGCGGCGCCGATCATGCCGAGCATCGGCGCGGCGTAGATGTTGGTCTTGAAGAACGCCGTCGGGATGATGTTCTGGATCTGCGGCGTGCCGGGCAGCGAATCCATGGTGAAGGTGAAGGCGCCCAGCGCGATCGTGCCGGGGATCAGGCGTTTCGGGATGTCGCTCTGGCGGAACAGCTCGGCCGCGAACGGATAGACGGCGAACACGACCACGAACAGCGACACGCCGAAATAGGTCAGCAGGCCGCAGACGGCGACGATCGACAGGATCGCGCGTTCGCGTCCGACGAGATTGATCACCGAGGAGACGATGGCCTTGGAGAAGCCGGACAGTTCGATCACCTTGCCGAAGATGGCGCCGAGCAGGAACACCGGAAAATAGAGCTTGACGAAGCCGACCATCTTGTCCATGAACAGGCCGGTGAACATCGGCGCCACCAGGGAAGGATCGGTCAGCAGCACGGCGCTGAGCGCGGCGATGGGGGCGAACAGAATGACGCTGTAGCCGCGGTAGGCGACGAACATCAGGAAACACAGGGCGAACAGGACGATGACGAAGTCCATTGAACTCCTCCTAGGTTGTAGTTTTCGATACGGCGGAGCCTGTCTCGCAGGAAGCATGCCGGCCGCCGCGGCGCGCGCCGACGCCCGCAAACAGGGGCGGGACGAAGGTCGAAACCGAGGAGGGTGTCCGCGCCGGCGGACAAGGTGTCCGCAATGGCGGACGCCGCTAGCAGATCCCGAGTGCGGCGATCTTCTCGTAGAGCGAGGCGCGCGAGATGCCGAGGAACTTCGCCGCCTGCGCCTTGTTGCCGCCGCAACTCTGCAACGCCGCGCGGATGGCGTTGCGCTCGGCCTCCGCCAGCGCCTGGCCGAGCGTGGGCTGACCGCCGGGCGCGGCGGCCGCGGCCCGTGCCGGTGGCAGGATGCGGTCGAGATCGGCGACCGCGAGGCCGTCGCCTTCCGACATCATAAGGGCGCGCTCCAGCACGTTCGAAAGCTCGCGCACGTTGCCCGGCCAATCGTGCCGGCGCAGCCGTTCGACGACGGCGGCGCCGACGTTCCGCGGCGCCAGGCCGAGGCGGCGGCAGATGTCCTCGGCGAGGAACTCGCAGAGCAACGGCAGGTCGCCGAAACGCTCGCGCAGCGGCGGAATGGCGAGCGTGACGACGTTGAGCCGGTAGTAGAGATCGGCGCGGAAGCGCCCGTTCGCGACGTCGGCGACCAGGTCGCGGCTGGTCGCGGCGATGACGCGCACATCGACGGGCGTCAGCCGATTGGAGCCGACCGGCTCGATCTCCCTTTCCTGCAGCGCGCGCAGCAGCTTCGCCTGCAGCGCCGGCGACATGTCGCCGATCTCGTCGAGGAACAGCGTGCCGCCGTCGGCGAGCTTGAACTTGCCGTCGCGGCCCTGGCGGTCGGCGCCGGTATAGGCGCCGGGCGCCACGCCGAAGAACTCGGCTTCGAGCAGGGTATCCGGCACGGCTGCGATGTTGACCGCGACGAAGGGGCCGTCGGCGCGCGGACTGCCCGCGTGGATCGCCTGAGCCAGCAGTTCCTTGCCGGTGCCGGTTTCGCCGAGGATCAGCACCGGCGAAGCGGTGCGCGCGGCGCGCCGCGCTTCCTGCTTGAGCGCCATGCAGGCCGGCGTCGTGCCGACGAAATTGGCGAAGGTGTACTTGGTGCGGCGCGCTTCGGCCAGCTTCTTGCGCGCATCGGCAAGATCGGCGCGCAGGCGCTGATAGCGCGAGACGACGGGCGCCAACTGGCGCGCGTCGTCGAACAGCACCATGCCGACCGCACCCACCACCTTGCCGTCGTCGTCGTGGAGCGGGAGGCGCATGACGACGAAGGCCTCGTCGCCGAACTCCATGATGTCGAGCATGATCGGCCGGCCGCCGCTGACCACCTCGCGCATCAGGCTGTTCGGAATCACCGATTCCACCGGCTTGCCGATTGCCGCCGCGGGGTCGGCGATGCCGAGCTTTCTCGGATAGCGCTCGTTCATCCAGACGATGCGCGCCTCGCCGTCAACGACGAGGACGCCGTCGCAGAGATTGGCAAACTGATCGAACAGCGATTCCGCCGCGCGCCGGCGCAGCCACTCGCTGTCGGGATGGAAGGAATCGTCGGCCACGGTACCGCCTGCCGGAGAAATGCGCGCAGCTTACTCCAAAAAGCCCGCGGCCCGCTGCGCAGCGGAGATGCGAGAGCTGTTCGGCGTGGTCGCTTACGCAGCTACAACGCCTGAAGCCGTGTACGCTTGCTTCGCCGCCGCCTCCGCCGCGCCGGCCTTCAAGGCATAGCCGCTGCTCGCGAGCACCGATTCGAGCGCGGAGAGGCACAGCATCACGTTCTCGGGACGCGACGAGTACCCCATCAGCCCGAAGCGCCAGACCTTGCCGGCCAGCGGACCGAGACCCGCGCCGATCTCGAGGTTGTATTCGGTCAGCAGGCGCGTGCGCACTTCGGCGTCGGCGACGCCCTCCGGCACGTAGATGGCATTGAGCTGCGGCAGCCGCGCCTCTTCGCGCACGACGAACTTGAGCCCCATCGCCTCGAAGCCGGCCTTCAGCGCGAGGTGGTTGTTGCGATGGCGCGCCCACGCCTTCTCGAGGCCTTCTTCCGCCAGCATCACGAGCGACTCGTGCAGCGCGAACAGACTGTTGACCGGCGCCGTATGGTGATAGGTGCGCTTCGCCGCGCCGCCCCAGTATTCGAGCACCAGGTTCAAGTCCATGAACCAGCTCTGCACCTTGGTCTTGCGCGCCTTGATGCGCTCGACGGCGCGCGCCGAGAACGACACCGGCGACAGGCCGGGCGTACAGGACAGGCACTTCTGGCTGCCCGAGTAGGTGGCGTCGATGCCCCATTGGTCGAGCAGCACCTTTGTTCCGCCGAGCGAGGTCACCGTGTCGGCGATCACGAGGCAGCCGTGCTTCTCGGCGACGGCCGCGATCGCCGCGGCGTCCGACTGCGCGCCGGTCGACGTCTCCGCATGCACGAAGGCGACGAGCTTGGCGTCGGGGTTCTGCTTGAGCGCATCCTCGACCTTCTGCGGATCGACCGGCTCGCCCCAGGTGTCCTCGACCACGACCGCGGTGCCGCCGGCACGCTGGACGTTCTCGATCATGCGCCCGCCGAACACGCCGTTGCGGCAGACGATCACCTTGTTGCCGGGCTCGACGAGGTTCACGAAGCAGGTCTCCATGCCGACCGAGCCCGGCCCGGAGACCGCGAACGTCAGCTCGTTGTTGGTCTGGAAGGCATAGCGCAGCAGGCGCTTGAGGTCATCCATCATCGCGACGCAGGCGGGATCGAGGTGGCCGATCACCGGCTGGCCGAGCGCGGCAAGCACGCGCGGATGGATGTCGGACGGGCCGGGGCCCATGAGGATGCGCTTGGGCGCGGGCAGGGATGCGATCTTGTCGGGGCGGGCGATGGTGGTCGTCATGGGGTCTCTTTCGATCAGAGATCGAGGGAAATCGGGGCGGGCGCCGGCTCGTCGTCGCCGTCGAAGGCGTGGTCGCCGTCGGGATCGGCGACGCCCGTCGCCTTCACCGCGGCGAAGTCGTGCAGGCGGCGGTCCATCATGTGCGAGGGCACGATCGTCGACATGCTGCGGAACATCGATTCGACGCGGCCGGGGAAGCGCTTCTCCCAGTCGATCAGCATCTGCTTGATCTGCTGGCGCTGCAGGTTCGGCTGGCTGCCGCAGAGGTTGCACGGGATGATGGGGAACCCGCGGAACTCGGCCCAGGCGGCGAGATCCTTCTCGCGGCAGTAGGCGAGCGGACGGATCACGACGTGCTTGCCGTCGTCCGAGACGAGCTTGGGCGGCATGGTCTTGAGCTTGCTGCCGAAGAACATGTTGAGCAGCAGCGTGGCGAGGATGTCGTCGCGATGATGGCCGAGCGCGATCTTGGTGGCGCCGAGTTCGCCGGCGACGCGGTAGAGCACGCCGCGGCGCAGCCGCGAGCACAGCGCGCAGGTGGTCTTGCCTTCGGGCACCACGCGCTTGACGATCGAGTAGGTGTCCTGCTCCTCGATGTGATACTCGACGCCGATGCTCTCGAGGTAGCTGGGCAGCACGTCGGCCGGGAAGCCGGGCTGCTTCTGGTCGAGGTTCACCGCGACGACGTCGAAATGCACCGGCGCCTTGTCGCGCAGGAACAGCAGGATGTCGAGCATGGCGAACGAGTCCTTGCCGCCCGACAGGCACACCATGACCTTGTCGCCCTCTTCGATGAGGCTGTAGTCGACGATGGCCTGGCCCACTTCGCGGCGCAGCCGCTTGGCGAGCTTGTTGTTCTCGAAGGCGAGTTTCTCGGCCTGCTTGGCCGTGAGCGGAGCGTTCATAGATGCGCGGTGCGGCCGCCATCGACGTTGATGACCTGGCCGGTGATGTAGGGTGCGTCGAAGATCAGGAATTTCACGGTACGGGCGATGTCGGCCGGCGAGCCGATGCGCTTGAGCAGGGTGTGGTCGATGATGGAGGCGCGCGCGTCGGGCGGAAAATCGTCTTCGCCCTGCGGCCACTCGATGGCGCCGGGCGCCACGGCATTGACCCTCACCTGCGGCGCCAATTCTACCGCGAGCGCCCGGGTGAGGCCCAGCAGCCCGGCCTTGGCCGCGCAATAGAGCGGATAGCCCTTGAGCGGGCGCACGGCATGCACGTCGACGATATTGACGATGGCGCCCGCGGCCTCCGCCAGATGCGGCGCTGCCGCCTGCGCGAGGAACAGCGGGCCCTTGAGATTGCTGCCCATCAGGTCGTCCCAGCTGCCTTCGTCGATGCTGCCGAGCGGCGTGGCGAAGAACGACGAGGCGTTGTTCACCAGCGCATCGAGCCTGCCGAAGCGCTCGATCGCGGCGCCGACGAGGCGCGCCGCGGCCGCGGCATCTTCCAGCGAGGTGGCGACGGTCGCGGCGGAATCGGGACGCCGCGCGTTGAGCTCGGCCGCGAGCTCGAGCGCGGGCACGGCCGAGTTGCGGTAGTGCAGCATCACGCCGGCGCCGGCCGCGTGCAGGGTGCGCGCGATCTCGGCGCCGATGCGCCGCGCCGCGCCGGTGACGAGAACGACGGGAGCCGGGTTCATGCGCGAAGTATAAGCGCCTGCGCCCGGGCCGCCGCCGCCAGCCCGAAGGCGGCGGTGACGCACACCGAGGAGCCGTAGCCCGCGCAGTTGAGCCCGTGCAGGCCGGCTTCGTCGAGGTCGCAGGCGCCGCCCTGCGGCCGGCGGATCGGCTCGACCGAATACACGCACTCGACGCCGAACTTCTTCTTCGGGTCGCGCGGAAAGCCGTACTCGCGGCGCAGCCGGGCGCGCACCTTGGACGCGAGGGGATCCTCGACCGTGCGCGAAAGGTCGTCCACGCGCAGCATCAGGGGATCGCTGCGCCCGCCGGCGCCGCCGGTCGTCACCAGCGCGATGCGGCCGCGCCGGCAATGCGCGATCAGGGCCGCCTTGGCGCGCACCTGGTCGATGGCATCGACCACGGCATCGCACGGCGGCAGGAGGTCGCCGACGTTCTCCGGCGTGATGAATTCCTCGACGGTCGCCACGCCGCACTGCGGGTTGATGTCGGCGATGCGCTCGCGCATCGCGAGCACCTTGGCCTGGCCCAGCGTGGCGCCGAGCGCATGCACCTGCCGGTTGATGTTCGACTCGGCGACATGGTCGAGGTCGATCAGGGTCAGCCGGCCGACGCCGGAACGCGCCAGCGCCTCGGCGGCCCACGAGCCGACGCCGCCGATGCCGATCACGCAGACGTGGGCGGCGGCGATGCGCGCGGCCGCCTCGGCGCCGTGAAGGCGATTCATGCCGCCGAAGCGGCGCTGGAGATCTGCGGTTTCCGACATGGCGGGCCGATGATGGCATATCGGCGGGCGTTGTTGCAGCCTTGCGGCATAGGAAATCGCCGACGCCGAATTTAATCCTGCACCGATTATCGGCCGGCGCGCTTGGTTATGCCGGGTTTGCCGGCGCGGCACCTCCCTGCGCGCGCTCGGCGGTGGCAAAATGCGCGGTCCCATGGAAACGCTGCCGACCCCGTCCGATGATGCCCAAGCCGCCAGCCGCGCCCTGTGCGCGCGCATCGCGGAGGCCATCGCCGCGGCCGGCGGCTGGATTTCCTTCGCCCGCTTCCAGGAGCTCGCGCTCTACGAGCACGGCCTCGGCTACTACGCCGGCGGCTCGTACAAGTTCGGCGCCGAGGGCGATTTCGTCACCGGTCCCGAACTGACGCCGCTGTTCGGCTACGCGCTGGCGCGCCAGGTCGCGCAGGTGATGGCGGCGTCGGCGCCCGTCGTGCTCGAAGCCGGCGCCGGCAGCGGCCGGCTGGCGGCCGATCTGCTGCGCGGGCTCGATGCGCTCGGCGCGGCGCCGCGGCGCTATCTGATCCTCGAATTGTCCGGCGAGCTGCGCGCGCGCCAGCGCGAGACCCTGGAGCGCGAAGCGCCGCAGCTGGCCGGGCGCGTGGAATGGCTCGCCGCCCTGCCGGACAGCTTCTCGGGCTGCATCGTGGCGAACGAGCTGCTCGACGCGATGCCGGTCCAGCTGCTCGCCTGGCGCGAGGACGGCCTGATGGAGCGCGGCGTCGGCGTGGACGGCGAGGGCCGCTTCGCCTGGTCGGAGCGCCCCGCCGACGGCCGGCTGCGCGATCTCGCGGCCGAACTGCCCGTCGCCGCCCCCTACGTCGGCGAAATCGCGCCGATCGCGCGCGCCTGGGTGGCGGAGTGGGGCCGGCGGCTGGCGCGCGGCGCGCTGATCCTGATCGACTACGGACTGCCGCGGCACGAGTACTACCACCCGCAGCGCAGCGGCGGCACGCTGCGCTGCCACTACCGCCACCGCGCCCACGACAATCCGTTCTGGTGGCCGGGGCTGTCGGACATCACGACCCATGTCGAATTCACCGCCATCGCCGAGGCCGCGCATGGCGCCGGGCTCGACGTGCTGGGCTACACGACGCAGGCGGCCTTCCTGATGAACTGCGGCATCGGCGACCTGCTGGCGGCGCGCCAGGCCGAAGGCGGCGACGCCGCGAAGAGCCTGGGCGCCGTGCAGGTCCTGCTGGCGCCCAGCGAGATGGGCGAACTGTTCAAGGTGCTCGCCTGCGGCCGCGACATCGACGTGCCGCTCGTCGGCTTCGCGCGCGGCGACAAGACACACGCCTTATGAGTCCATGCCTAATGGGCCCATGCCCAATGGGCTCACGCCTAATGGCCCCATAAGAGTAGGCCCATAAAAGCAAAGCGCCCGCATCACGCGGGCGCTCTGGGCCGTGCGACGGAAACCGGGAATCGACTATTCCTGGTTGCGGTAGATCCGGTCGAGGTAGGAAGCGGCGTCGTCGAACTCGCGCTGCGCCTGAGCTGCCTGATGCACCGTCTGCAATCCCAGTTGCAGCTCGGGCTGCGGCGGCAGCCAGCCGGCGTTCAACACCTCTTCTTCATACCCACCGAACTCGTGTTCGATGATCTTGCCCGTGCTCATTTCCATCACCCTGATCATGTCCTGCTCCTCTGTCCGACACGCCGGACATATTCAGTATAACGACGCACTTTGGAAAAAGTTGAACGGCGCCGCGCGCCGCGCGGAGGGGTGTGGCGTCGGCGCAAAATCACGCAACGCGGCGGAGCATCTTGTCGATGCGATTCTCTTCGCCGAGAATCAATCGCCCTATCTCCTCGAAGGTTTCCTGGTTGAGCATCTCGTATGGCACGCGGTATTCGGCCGCGCCGAAACGCCGGAGGTTGCGGGTCACGAAGCGGATGTCGCCGGCCTGGTAATCGGCGCCAAAGGCGAGGCCCGCCTTGACCTCGCCGGCGAAGGTGTAGAGGGCGCGCTCGACGCGGCTTTTCTCGTTGCGGAATTCTTCCTCGTGATACGCGATGTTGGCTTCGATCAGCGCCCTGCGGAACGCTTCGTGCGCCGGATTCTCGCGCTCGACGCTGAACTGGCGGTCGGCGGCAAGCCGGAAGCGCAACGTCACCTGTTCGAGCAGCCGCTCCTCCTTCGCCTCCGGCACCAGCCGGAAATCCGTACGGCCTTCCTGCCAGACGAGCCCGTCGATCTGGGCGAGGTTGAGCAGGTTGTAGGCGACCGGGTACGGCGGCTTGAGGACGTTGAGCTGCTCGCAGAATTCGCGCAGATATTGGAAGGTCGATTGCAACGCGTCGCTGATCGCGCGCTGGACATGCCCCTGGTTGACTTGGACTTGGCTATCCGTCAGCCGCTTGGCCTGCGCTTCACGCTTCAGCCGCTCCAGCAGGCTGCCGCTGGCCTGGGGAGGCGGGGCGGCAGGCGCCGCGGCGGGTTGCGCGGGTGCCGCAGCGGCGGCAGGCCGAACTGCAGCTTGCGGAGTCAGCGCGGCAGCCGCTTTCGGCTTCGTCTTGTCCGCTGCGTCCATCGCCGCCAGATCGTGCTTGCTGCGCGCGAATATTTCGATCTCGCGCAGCAGCTTGGCCTGGGTTTCCTTCCAGTTGGGATCGTTGCTCATCGCCGGGGTCGCACTTGGGTCAGCGCGAATCATACTTCGGCGCCTGCCACGGCGCCACGCGCAACAGCAGCAACATGCCGGGCAGGGCCAGCACGAAGCAGAGCAGGAAGAAAGGCGCCCAGCCGAGCGCGTCGACGAGCCAGCCGGCGGAAGCGTTGATGAAGGTGCGCGGCACCGCCATCAGGCTGGTGAACAAGGCGATCTGCGTCGCCGTGTAGGCCGGATGGCTGGCGCGCGCGATGTAGGCGACGAAGGCGGCCGTGCCGAGGCCGACGCCGAGCGCCTCGAGGCCGATCACCAGCGCGAGCTGCAGGCGCTCGACGGCACCGATCGTCTCGAACGGGCCGGCGGCGGCGAGCCAGGCGAAGCCGAGGATGGCGATCGCCTGCACCACGCCGAACACCCACAGCGCGCGATTGATGCCGAGCTTGACCATCCAGAGTCCGCCGAGCAGTCCGCCGATCACGGAAGGCCACAGGCCGGCGTTCTTCGCCACCAGCCCGATGTCGGTCTTGGAAAATCCCATCTCCAGATAGAACGGCGTCGCCAGCGAAGTGCACAGCGAATCGCCGAGCTTGTAGAAGAAGATGAAGGCCAGCGTCAGCAGCGCGCCGCGCCAGCCCTGGCGCGTGAGGAATTCGTGGAAGGGCTCGACGATAGCCTCGCGCAAGGTCTTGGGCGGCGTGGCGCGATGCGGCTCGGCGACGGCCAGTGCCAGCGCGATGCCCGGCAGCATGAAGGCCGCCGTGATCCAGAACACCTCCGTCCACGGCAGGCGGTCGGCGAGAAACAGCGACAGCGAGCCCGGCACCAGGCCGGCGACCTTGTAGGCGTTGACATGGATGGCGTTGCCCAGGCCCAGTTCCTCGTCGGCCAGCAGCTCGCGCCGATAGGCGTCGAGCACGATGTCGAGCGTCGCCGAGAGGAAGGCCAGCGCCACCGAGAGCACGACGACCGCGCCGATGTCGTCGCGCGGCGAGCGCTGGCCGAGCAGCCCGATCGCCAGCAGCGTGCCGATCGCCGTCATCAGCATCCAGCCGCGCCGGCGGCCGAGCAGCGGCAGCGCGTAGCGGTCGAGCAGCGGCGCCCAGACGAACTTCCACGTATAGGGAATCTGGATCAGCGCGAAGGCGCCGATGATCTTGAGATCGAGGCCCTCGGTCTTCAGCCACGCCGGCAGCAGGTTGAAGATCAGGAACAGCGGCAGGCCGGAGGTGAAGCCGGTGACGACGCAGATCGCCATGCGGCGCGTCAGCAGCACTTCGAGCCAAGCGGGACGGTTCACGGCACGATCAGCGCGTGATCCGGTAAACGCCGAGGCTGCCGAGGAAATTCTGCTCCTCCTCGATCAGGCGGCCCTCTTCGTCGAGCACGTGGCGCTCGCGGATCGTGACGCCCATCTGCGTGCACAGCGCCTCGAAGTCGTCGATGGTGAAGAAGCGCACGTTCGGCGTGTTGAACCACTGGTAGGGCAGGTCCTCGGAAACCGGCATGCGGCCGTTCATCACCGCCATGCGGTTTTTCCAGTAGGCGAAGTTCGGGAACGACACCACCACCTCGCGGCCGACGCGCAGCATCTCGCGCAGGATGCCCTCGGTGTGGCGCACCGTCTGCAGCGTGCGCGACAGCACGACGTGATCGAAGGCGCGATCCTCGAAGCCGGCGAGGCCGCCTTCGAGGTTGCCCTGGATGACGTTGATGCCGTTGGCGATCGCCGCGGCGACGTTGTCCGGGTCGATCTCGACGCCCCAGCCGCGCGCGCCGCGCTCCTGCTGCAGCAGCTTGAGCAGCGTGCCGTCGCCGCAGCGGAGGTCGAGCACGCTCTCGCCGGGCTGCACCCAGGCGGCGATCGCGGCGAAATCGGGACGGCCCAGCGTGTTCGTCATGTCTTCACGTTGGCGAGGTAGTTGGCGACGACGCGGTGGTAGTGCGCGTTCTCCATCAGGAAGGAGTCGTGGCCATGCTGGCTCTCGATCTCGGCGTAGGCGACGTTCTGGTGGTTCTTCACCAGCGCGTTGACGATCTCGCGCGAGCGCTCGGGCGAGAAGCGCCAGTCGGTGGTGAACGACACGACGAGGAACTTCGCCTCGGCCTTCGCCAGCGCCGCGGCGAGGTCGCCGCCGCAGGCCGCCGCGGGATCGTAGTAGTCGAGCGCCTTGGTCATGCGCAGATAGGTGTCGGCGTCGAACCAGCCGGCGAACTTGTCGCCCTGGTGGCGCAGATAGGACTCGACCTCGAACTCGACGCCGAAGCCGTACTTGTATTCGCCGTGGCGCAGGCGGCGGCCGAACTTGTCGGCCATCTGGTCGTCGGACAGGTAGGTGATGTGGCCGAGCATGCGCGCCAGCCGCAGTCCGCGCTCGGGCCGCTTGCCCGCCGCGTAGTCGGGATCGGAGAGGATCGCCTGCCGCGCGACTTCGTTGAAGGCGATGTTCTCGGCCGAAAGCTTCGGCGCGGCGGCGATCACCAGCGCATGCCGCACGCGCCCGGGATGTTCGATGGTCCATTGCATCGCCTGCATGCCGCCCAGGCTGCCGCCGATCGTCGCCGCCCATTGACTGACGCCGAGGCGGTCGGCGAGGCGGGCCTGCGCCTCGATCCAGTCCTCGACGGTGACGATGGGGAAATCGCGGCCCCACGGCGCGTCCGTCGCGGGGTTGAGCGACGCCGGGCCGGTCGAGCCGTGGCAGCCGCCGAGATTGTTCACGCCGACGACGAAGAAGCGGTCGGTGTCGAGCGGACGGCCCGGCCCGACGATGTTGTCCCACCAGCCGAGGTTGTTCGGCGCATCGGCATGGACGCCGGCGACATGCTGGTGCCCCGAGAGCGCGTGGCAGACGAGGATGGCGTTCGACCTCGCCGCGTTCAGCGTGCCGTAGGTTTCGTAGGCCAGTTCGAAGCCTGGCAGCGTCTGGCCCGAACGCAGGCGCAGAGGCGCATCGAAGCGCGCCCGCTGCGGTTCTACGACGCCTACTCCTGTGCCACTCGTCACTGTCGTTCCCGGAAAACAAGAAACCCGGCCGGCTGGAAAGCGCGGACCGGGTTCTGGCTCCTCGCTTTAGCCGCATTTATCAAGCGCCCGCAAGCTGAGTTCAACTCGGCGCAGGAACGAAGGTTAAGCGCGGCTCGCACGTCTGTCAAATTGCGGCAGTGAGGACAGACACCGGCACGTGGCCGGCGAGCCAGAGCACGCCGCCGTAGCGCAGCCCCTTGCCGATGGCCATCCAGAAGGTGCTGGTCAGCCAGGGCAGGCGCAGCCAGCCGGCCGCCGCGCACAGCAGGTCGCCGATCACCGGCGCCCAGGCGAGCACCAGCACCGGCGCGCCCCAGCGCCGCGCCATCGCCAGCGGACGCTCGGCGAGCTTCTGCGGCACGAACCGCGCCATGCCGTAAGTCGTCAGACCGCCCAGCGTGTTGCCGACCGTGGCGAGCGACAGCGCCGCCAGCGCCTGCTCCGGATGCACGCGCAGCACGGCGAACAGCAGCGCCTCGGAGCCGCCGGGCAGCAGGGTCGCGGAGAGAAAGCTCGAGAGAAACAGGCCCGCCAGGTCGACGTCGGGCCGCATTAACCATTCCATCGGCGCATGTTACCCTGCGCTGCAGCGCTTCGATCGCCGTATATCAATGCATCCCGACTATCTCGAGAAGATCCTCAACGCCCGCGTCTACGACGTCGCCATCGAGTCGCCGCTGGAGTTCGCGCCCGGCCTTTCGGCGCGCACCGGCCACCGCGTGCTGCTCAAGCGCGAGGACATGCAGCCGGTGTTCTCCTTCAAGCTGCGCGGCGCCTACAACAAGATGGCGCACCTGACCGCGGCGCAGAGGAAGCGCGGCGTCATCGCCGCCTCGGCCGGCAACCATGCCCAGGGCGTCGCGCTGTCGGCGCACAAGATGGGCTGCCGCGCCGTCATCGTCATGCCCACGACGACGCCGCAGATCAAGATCGACGCCGTGAGGAAGCACGGCGGCCACATGGTCGAGATCGTGCTCGCCGGCGAGTCCTACGACGAGGCCTATGCCGCGGCGCTCGAGCTCGAGAGGAAGCGCCGGCTCACCTTCGTCCACCCCTACGACGACCCGGACGTGATCGCCGGCCAGGGCACCATCGGCATGGAGATCCTGCGCCAGCATCCGGAACCGATCGACGCGGTGTTCTGCACCATCGGCGGCGGCGGGCTGATCTCGGGCATCGCCGCCTACATCAAGCGCCTGCGGCCGGAGACCAGGATCATCGGCGTCGAGGCGATCGACGCCGACGCCATGGACCAGTCGTTGCGCGCCGGCAAGCGCATCCGCCTCGAGCAGGTCGGCCTGTTCGCCGACGGCGCCTCGGTCAAGTACGTCGGCCAGGAGACCTTCCGCCTGTGCCGCGAGTACGTCGACCACATGGTGCTGGTGGACACCGACGAGATCTGCGCCGCGATCAAAGACGTCTTCGAGGACACGCGCTCGATCCTCGAGCCGGCCGGCGCGCTGGCGGTCGCCGGCGCGAAGAAATGGGCCAAGGCGCACAAGACCCGCGGCCAGACGCTGGTCGCCGTCGCCTCCGGCGCCAACATGAACTTCGACCGCCTGCGCTTCGTCGCCGAGCGCGCCGAGGTCGGCGAGCAGCGCGAAGCCGTGCTCGCCGTCACGCTGCCCGAGACGCCGGGTTCCTACAAGAAGTTCGTCGAGCTGATCGGCACGCGCAACATCACCGAGTTCAACTACCGCTACTACGACGCGGCCGAGGCCCACGTCTTCGTCGGCCTGCAGATCGCC
>DAIDAU010000034.1 GCA_027310465.1 Rhodocyclaceae bacterium | reverse complement strand
CGCCTCGCCGAGCCGGTGGTGATCGGCCGCCCCGAAGTCATCGAGTCGCGTCTCGCGCGCGCCGGCCTGCGCATCAAGCCCGGCCGCGACTTCGAGGTCGTCAATCCCGATTCCGATCCGCGCTACAAGGAGCTCTGGCAGGAGTACCACGGGCTGCGCGGCCGCCAGGGCATCACGCCGGAACTCGCCAAGCAGCGCCTGCGTTCCGACAACACGCTGATCGGCTGCATGCTGCTGCGCCGCGGCGACGTCGATGCGGTGCTGTGCGGCACCGTCGGCAAGCACGTCAAGCATCTCAACCAGGTGCGCGACGTCATCGGCCTCGAGCCGGGCGCGCACTGCTTCGCCGCCATGAACCTGCTGCTGCTGCCCGAGCACACGGTGTTCCTCTGCGACACCTACGTCAACGACGACCCGAGCGCCGAGCTGCTCTCCGAGATCACCGTCATGGCGGCCGCGGAAGTGCGCCGCTTCGGCGTCGAACCGAAGGTGGCGCTGCTGTCGCATTCCAACTTCGGCAGCGTGCGCTCGGCGTCGGCGGCGAAGATGAGCCGCGCGCGCGAGATCATCGAAGCGCGCGTGCCGGAGCTCGAAGTCGATGGCGAGATGCACGGCGATTCCGCGCTGTCCGAGGCGATCCGCAACGCGCTCTATCCCGACTGCAAGCTCAAGGGCGAAGCGAACCTGCTGATCATGCCGAACCTCGATGCCGCCAACATCGCCTTCAACCTGCTCAAGGTGACCAATGGCGACAACATCACCGTCGGCCCGATCCTCCTCGGCGCCGCCAAGCCGGTCCACATCCTGACGCCGACGGCCACGGTGCGCCGCCTGGTGAACATGACGGCGCTCGCCGTCGTCGACGCCAACCACCACCGCGACTGAGGTTTCGTCCGCGCGCCGCGTCCGCCGGGACGCGGCGAACCGCGCGCAGTTATGCGTGTCGAATCGTCATAGCTCGGGGAGTTGAAGCCTTTCTTGCTGGGAGGGCAATCGGGTGGGACTGGCGATTCGAGTCGCGCGGTCGGCGCGGCGATGGGGCAGCGGGATCCGGCGGCGCGCGCGGCGCTGGCTCGCCGCGGCCGTGGCGGGCACGTCGATGGCAGGCGTGCCGGCCGTCCTCATCGATGCGCGCAGCGTCGGGCAGATCGATCCGCTGCCGATGCTCGTCGCGGACGACGGCATCCGCTTCGGCTGCCGGAACGATGACCGGCAGCTGGCGCGCGTGCGCGCCGACATGCACGCCTATCTCGCGCAGCTCGCCATTCCTGCGTCATGGATCCGGGAGCGCGTCCGCGACGGCGATGCGGTGTTCACGCTGAATACGGCGCCGGACGACACGCTGACGCTCGACTTCGTCCGGCGCGAGGGCATGGACTTGCGGGACGAGATCGTTCGACTGCCCGGCGCGCGCGGCAGGATGCGCGAGGTGCATACGGTAGCGAGGAAGGAGATCGTGCTGGCGCTGCTGCAGCACGGCCGCCGCACGCGGCTGCCCTGCCGCGTCGAGTCGCTGCGGGAGCGGGTCGGCGTGCGCCAGAACATCGTCGCCTGGGCCGAGACGCTCGACTGGCTGTGGCCCAACGGCGGCCGGGCGCAATGGAACCGCAGCTACTGGCATCGCGGCACGCCGTCGCCGCGCTATCCGCTGCACGAAGCGGTCAACGACGCTTTCATGCATCCGTCGCGCTATCGCATCGGCTGCTACACGGCGACCAAGCTCGCGCTGCTGCAGGGCGTGCTCGACTACTACGGGCGCGTGCAGCCGGATGCAGCCAAGCTGCGCCGCATCGAAGCGCGCCTGATGGCCGACGGCGAGCCGCTGGTCGGCTTCGAGCCGGGCGCGATGTGGTTCTTCGAGGACGGCTACTCGGTGGCCGACGCCCTGCGGCCCGGCAAGCTCGTGGACCTGCAGCGCGGCGTCGCGCCCGGCAACTTCGTGCCCGCCGACTGGCTCTACCTCCTCAACACCGACGCGCGCAGCGGCGCCAAGACCGGCTACGAGGGCTCGAACGCCATCTACCTGGGGCGCAACCGCTTCGACGACTACTACGACGACAATCACCATTCGTTCAGCTTCAGGGAGAAGGTGGCCGAGGTTTACCAGTGGCGCAACGGCGTTTTCGCCCGCCACCGCGACGGCGCCAAGGCCAAGCCGCTGACCGACGCCGATTTCGAAGTGCTGGGCCGGACGCCCGAGGCGGGCGGCCTGCTCGAGGACTATCGCGCCGTCGTGGCCCTCGACGCCATCGACGCGAGTTGAATTTTCTTCGTCGGCGCGGTAGCGTTCCGCGGCCAACAAGAAAAAGGAGTGACCCATGACACATGCGATTCGCTTTCATCAGACCGGCGGGCCGGAAGTGCTGCGCTGGGAAGACGTCGAAGTGCCGGCGCCGCAAGCCCTTGAGGCCACCGTGCGCCACCACGCCGTCGGCCTCAACTTCGTCGACATCTATCACCGCACCGGGCTCTATCCGGCGCCGCTGCCGTCCGGCATCGGGCTCGAGGGCGCGGGCGTCGTCACGGCCGTGGGCAATGCGGTCAAGGACCTCAAGCCCGGCGACCGCGTCGCCTATGCCGGCGGTCCGCTCGGCGCCTACGCCGAGGTGCGCAGCATTCCGGCCGACCGGCTGGTGCGTCTGCCGGAGAACATCTCCTTCGAGACCGCGGCCGCCATGATGCTGCAGGGCATGACGGCGCAGTATCTGCTGCGTCGCACCTACCGCGTGCAGCCGGGCGACGCCGTCCTGATCCACGCCGCGGCCGGCGGCGTCGGCCTGATCGCCTGCCAGTGGGCCAAGGCGCTCGGCGCCACGGTGATCGGCACGGTCGGCTCCGACGAGAAGGCTCAGCTCGCCAAGGCGCACGGCTGCGACCACCCGATCGTCTATACGCGCGAGAACTTCACCCAGCGGGTGCGCGAGATCACCGGCGGCGCCGGCGTGCCGGTGGTCTACGACTCGATCGGCAAGGACACCTTCACCGGCTCGCTCGACTGCCTGCGCCCGCTCGGCATGATGGTGACCTTCGGCAACGCCTCGGGCCCGGTGCCGCCGTTCGATCTCGGCGAACTTTCCAAGCGCGGCTCGCTGTTCATCACGCGGCCGTCGCTGTTCGCCTATTCGGCCAAGCGCGAAGACCTCGTGCATATGGCGGCCGAACTGTTCGAGGTGGTCGGCAGCGGCAAGGTGAAGATCGAGGTGCGCCAGAAGTATCCGCTGAAGGATGCCGCGCAGGCGCAAGCCGACCTCGCCGCGCGCAAGACCACGGGCTCGACGATCCTGCTGCCCTGACCCCGCCGGGGCTTGACCCCAAGGCCAGCATGGCCGGTGGTAGACTCGCCGGCCATGCGAAGCTCATTCCTGATCGCGAATCCGAAAGGCGGCAGCGGCAAGAGCACGCTGGCCACCAATCTCGCCGGCTGGTTCGCGCGGCGCGGCTTCGCTACGATGCTCGGCGACATCGACCGCCAGCAGTCGTCGCGCGAATGGCTGCGCCTGCGCCCGCCGGCGCTGCCGCGCGTGGCGACCTGGGACCTCGAGATCGACAAGCCGGCGCGCCCGCCGAAAGAGACGACGCACGTGGTGCTCGACACACCGGCCGGGCTGCACGGCAGGAAGCTCGCGCAGGTGCTCAAGGTGGTCGATCGCGTGATCGTGCCCCTGCAGCCGTCGATGTTCGATATCCTCGCGACGCGCCAATTCCTCGACGTGCTGCTGGAAGAGAAGGAAGTGCGCAAGCACCACGCCTTCGTCGGCGTCGTCGGCATGCGCGTGGACGGCCGCACGCGCGCGGCGGGCGAGCTCGAGCGCTTCCTGCAGGACGCCGGCGTGCCGGTGCTGACCTTCCTGCGCGACACGCAGAACTACGTGCAGGCGGCGGCGCACGGCATGACGATATTCGAGCTGTCGGCGTCGCGCGCCTCGCAGGATTGGGAGCAGTGGCTGCCGCTGATCGCCTGGGCGGAAACGGGCGAAGCCGATTCGGCCGATTAGCACGCCGGACGCGACGGAGGAGGCGCGGTGATGAAGACGGTGTCGTCCATGCGCTGGGCGATGGTCCTGGCTTTCGCGTGCTGCTCGCTGGCGTTCGCCGAGCCGCTGCGCTTCGCGCGCATCGCCGGCATTCCGGACCAGTACGTCGGCGGCGAGATCCTGAAAGCCGTCTACGCGCACCTCGGCATCCCGATCGAGCTCGTCGACATGCCGCGCAGCGCGCGCTGAGCGACTCCAGCAGCGGCATTCTCGACGGCGAGGTCGAACGCAACCCCAACGTGCGCAACCAGTACCCGACGCTGATCATGGTGCAGCCGGCGATCAACGCCATCGAGCCGTCGGCGTTCGCCAGGAGGAAGCTGCGGCTGCGGGTGAACGGCTGGGATTCGATCCGCGGCTATCGCATCGGCATCGTGCGCGGCGTCGGCACGTCGGAGGACGGCACGCGCGGCATGCCGCACGTGCTCGCCGTGACGTCGCTGACGCAGCTGATGCAGGCGCTCGCGGCGGACCGCATCGACATCGCCGTCAGCGATGCCTTCAGCGGGCTCGCCGCCGTCCGCCAGCTCGGGCTGAGCCGCGAGATCGCGCTGCTGAAGCCGCCGCTGCAGCGCGTCGAGATCTATCACTTCCTCCATCGCAGGCACGCCGACCTGGTGCCGCGAGTCGAAGGCGTGCTGCGGCAGATGCAGGCGAGCGGGGAACTCGAGGCGCTGCGCCGGGAGGCAGTGCGCCAATACGGCATCAGGAGCGGAGGCGGCGACGGTGCCAAGTGACCGCACGCCGCCGGAACGCCTCGCCGCGCGCTCGATCGTCAAGCGGCTGACGCTCGCGCTCGTCGCCACCGTCTGCGTCGTCTCGCTGGCGGCGATCGCCGCCGCCTATACGCTGGTCGAACGGGCGGAGAAAGGCGGCGCCGAGCAGCGCGTGAGCCAGACGTTGGCCTATCTCTCCGGCAGCCTCGAGGCGCCGTTGTGGGCGGTCGACTACGACAGCGTCCGGACCATCGGCGCCGCCTTGTCGAACGACGAGCACGTGGTGGCGCTGACCATCAGGAACGAAAACGGCGCCACGCTCTACGCGGTCGAGAAGGCGCCGCCGGCCAGCGGCATGCTGCGTTCGATGCGCATCTATCACGACGACGTCGGCGGCCGGCGGCTGGTCGGCGAGGTCGCGGTGTCGCTGTCCGACGAAGCGTCGAAGGCCGCCAGCCGCCGCCTCGTGCTGTCGTCGCTGCTGATGGCCGTGCTGACCCTGGTCGCGGTCATCGGCGTGGCCGTCGTCTACGTGCGCGAGGCCCTGAGCCAGCCGATCCGGGGACTCAACGAGATGGTCGCCGCCGTGGCGGCGGGCGACTACGAGGCCACCGCCACGACCCTGCCTTACGTCGAATTCAAGCCGTTCGGGCGGGCGCTGGCGCAGATGGCCGGCGAGGTGCGGGACCAGATGGCGCGCGTGCGCGCCGCGGAGACCAAGTACCGCGGCATCTTCGAGAACGCCGTCGACGGCATCTTCCAGACTTCGCCCGACGGACGCATCCTCGGCGTCAACCCGGCGTTCGCGAAGGGGCTGGGCTTCGACTCGGTGGACGACCTGCTGGCGCACACCGGCGGCAGTTCCGCGTCGCTCTACGTCGATCGCCGGGACCGCGAGCGCCTGCTCGCCGAACTGATGCGGGCCGGCTCGATCACCGCGCACGAAATGCAGGTGCGCCGCAAGGACGGCCGCGCCATCTGGGCTTCCGTGAGCGCGCGCCTGGTGCGCGACGAGCACGGCAAGCCGATACTCGTCGAAGGCTTCGTCAGCGACGTCAGCGCGCGCAAGCAGGCCGAACACGAGCGCCTGGCGAACCTGCGCTTCTTCGAGAGCATGGACCGCATCAACCTGGCGATCCAGGGCGCCGCCGACGTCGAGCAGCTGATGGGCGACGTGCTGCAGGCCGTGCTCGAGATATTCGACTGCGATCGCGCCTTCCTGCTGCATCCTTGCGATCCCGATGCGGCGGCTTGGCACGTTCCCATGGAACGCACCCGGCCCGAATATCCCGGCGCCCTGGCGGAGGGAGCCGAAATGCCGCGCGATGCGCGCATGTCCGCGAACCAGCGCCGCATGCTGGCGGCCGACGGCCCCGTGCAGTTCATCGCC
>DAIDAU010000017.1 GCA_027310465.1 Rhodocyclaceae bacterium | reverse complement strand
GCTCATTGTTGTTCCAGGCTTTGGCCAAGCGCGCAGCATACACGGTCGACGTCGCTGTCCGCCATCGCCGGGAACAGCGGCAGCGTGACGATGCGGCGGCCGACGTCCTCGGCGTGCGGGAAGTCGCCCGGCTTCCAGCCGAGCTTGCGGTAGAGACTGAACAGGTGCAGCGCCGGGTAGTGCACGCCGACGCCGATGCCCTGTTCCTTCATCGCGGCGATGAAGGCGGCGCGATCGCGGCTCGCCGGCAGCAGCACCTGGAACATGTGCCAGTTCGAGTTCTCGAAATCGGCGAGCGGCAGCGCAAGGCCGAGCTTGGCATCGTCGAGCGTCGCGAAGTAGCGGCGCGCCAGCAGGCGGCGCCGTTCGGTGAATTCCCCGAGATGCGGCAACTGGCCGAGCCCGATGGCGGCGGCGACGTCGGTGAGGTTGAACTTGCCGCCCAGCACGTCGACGTCCATGCCGCCGTCCGGGAAGCGCTGCACGCCTTGCAGGCGCAGCCGCTCGCAGAGCTTGACGTCGACGTCGGCCGGCAGCACCAGCGCGCCGCCCTCGGAGGTGGTGAGGTTCTTGTTGGCGTGGAAGCTGAACGAGACGAAGTCGCGATCGTTGCCAAATGAGGCGCCGATGCGCTTGCCGTGCCACGAGGCACCCAGCGATTGGGCGGCGTCTTCGACCACGCGCAGCTTGTATTCCTCCGCGATCGCGTAGATGCGGTCGCGATCGGCCGGCAGGCCGGCGAGGTCGACGGGGATGAGCGCCTTCGTCCTGGCCGTGATCGCCGCTTCGATCCGGCCGGGATCGATGTTGCGCGTGACGGGATCGATGTCGACGAGCACGGGGCGGGCGCCGACCTCGAGGATCACGTTGGCCGTCGCGACCCAGGTCAGCGGCGTGGTGATCACCTCGTCGCCGGGGCCGACGCCGGCCAGGCGTAGCGCGATCTCCAGCGTCGCCGTGCCGGAATTGAAGGCGCGCACCGTGCGTCCGCCGCAATACTCGGACAGTGCCGCTTCGAACGCCTGCACCTTGGGACCGCTGGTGATCCAGCCGGAACGCAGCACGTCGCCGACGGCGGCGATGGTCGCCTCGTCGATGCTCGGGCGGGTGAAGGGCAGGAACGGAAGAGTCACGACTTGGCTACGAGCCAGACGCCGATGACGATGAGGCCGATGCCGAGCAGCTTCTGGCTTGCCAGCGCCTCGCCGAACCAGTAGTAGGCGACGAAGGCGTTGATGACGTAGCCGATAGACAGCATCGGGTAGGCGACCGACACGGGGGCCCGCGACAGCGCCATGATCCAGACCACCAGGCTCACCGCGTAGCAGGCCATGCCGCCGAGGATGTGGGGCTCGAATGCAAGCTTGAGACCCACCGGCAGGATGTTGTCGACATGGAACTCGAAGTGGCCGACGGCGGTGGTGCCGGCCTTGAGCAGCAGTTGCGCGGCGGCGTTGAGCAGCACGCCGGTGAGGACGAGGGCGAAGGCGATCGGGGTCATGGCTTGGCGACGATGATGCGGCGCGTGTCCTGGGCTAGCAGGTGCATGGGGAGTCCCTGGGCGAGGAGGCGTTGGTAATCGTCCGGCGACATCAGCGCGAAGGCTTGCGGCGCGGCGCGCCACGCCCGTTCGAAGCCGGCCATGTCGGGAATGAATTTCTGCGGTTCCTGGGCGATGCCGAATTCGAGCTCATCCTTGTACGTCACCATCGTCACCGTGCGTTTCAAGTAGAAAGGCAGCGTCTGGTCGTAGGTGTTGACGCTGAAGAACGGCACCTCCTTGGAGACCGGGGCGCCGATTTGCCGGGCGATATGATAGGCGGAATTCGACGGCGACAGGCTGTCGTGGCCGTTGAGCGCGAACTGCGCGAAGACCAGGCCGCCGGCCGACAGGGCGAGGATGGACGCCGCCGCCTTGCCGCGCAGCGCCAGCACGCAGGCCGCCGCGGCGCCGAAGGCAAGGCTGCCGCAGGCGGCGACGAGCCAGGGCACGTAGGCTTGGTAGAGCTCGGCCGGCACCTCGGGGCTGCTGAAGCCGACGACGCGCGGCGCCAGCGCCATGCCGGCCAGCCCGAGCGGAATCCACGGCAGCGCATGCCAGGCGAGCGCACGCGGCGCGAGCCGCGCCAGATGCCAGCCGATCAGCGCCGCGAGCGCCGGGAACCGCGGCAGGATGTAGGACACCAGC
>DAIDAU010000519.1 GCA_027310465.1 Rhodocyclaceae bacterium | reverse complement strand
GTGTTCGACGTCGCCGTCGACCTGCGGCGCGGCTCAAAGACCTTCGGCAAATGGGTCGGCTTCACGCTCTCCGCCGAAAACAAGCGCATGGCCTGGATTCCGCCCGGCTTCGCCCATGGCTTCTGCGTCGTCTCCGAAGCGGCGGAATTCCTGTACAAGACGACCGATTACTGGTCGCCGGAACACGAACGGACCGTGATCTGGAACGATCCCGACCTGGCGATTCCCTGGCCGCTTTCCGGCCCGCCGCTGCTGGCCTCGAAGGATGCGGTGGGCAAGCGGCTCGCCGAAGCGGAAATCTATTCTTGAAACGCATTCTGCTCACCGGCAGGAATGGGCAGGTCGGCTGGGAACTGCAGCGCTGCCTGGCTCCCTTGGGGCAGGTGTTGGCGTTCGATCGCTCCGGACTCGATCTTTCCGATTCCGATCGCCTTCGCGCCATCGTCCACGAGATCCGGCCAGACATCATCGTCAACGCTGCCGCCTATACCGCGGTCGACAAGGCGGAGTCGCAGGCCGAAGCGGCGATGGCGATCAATGGCACGGCGCCCGGCATACTGGCCGAAGAGGCAAAGCGTGCGGGAGCCTTGCTGGTTCACTACTCGACGGACTACGTCTTCGACGGCGGCAAGCAAGGCCTCTACGCCGAGGGCGACGAACCGGGTCCGCTGAACGTCTACGGACGAACCAAGCTGGCGGGGGAACGAGCCGTTCAGGCTTGCGCCGGGCGTCATTTGATTCTGCGTACCAGTTGGGTCTACGGGTCGCGCGGGCATAACTTTCTGCGCACGATGCTGAAGCTGGCCGGAGAGCGCGAGGAACTCCGCATCGTCGACGATCAAGTCGGGGCACCGACGTGGAGCCGCATGATTGCCGAAGCTACGGCACTTCTTCTGGCACGGCCAGCCCCACCGGAAGGCTTGTTTCATTTGACGTCCTCGGGCTTCACGTCCTGGTTCGGTTTCGCCAAGCACATATTGGAGCGCACACAGGAACAGCGGTCGCGGGAGCCGCGCCTCGTCCCAATTCCTGCCCGGGAGTATCCGGCACCGGCGGCGCGGCCGCAGAACTCGCGGCTCGATTGCTCCCATCTCGAGGAGGCGAGCGGCCTGTCCCTCCCCGATTGGCAGGCGGCGCTCGAACTTTGTCTCGCGGATCGCGAAATCCCGACTTAGGCCCAGTACGCGCCAAACTGTTTCGACCCAGCGGCGGGCATAGCATATGCTTTGAAGTCAGCCGAACGCCGTACCCGTCAAAGGACCCCTCAACTGAAGCCCGCAGCCCCATGAACGCACCCACCTCCAGCTCGGCTCGACGAGAGGCGCGCGCCCGAAAGTCCGCTTGGGCGGAGTCTCGCGCGGCAAAACTTGCCGCCTGCGCATCCAAATTCTCCGGCGCGGCAAGATGAAGGCCGTCATCCTAGCCGGTGGCCTCGGCACCCGCATCTCCGAGGAAACGCACCTCAAACCGAAGCCCATGATCGAGATCGGCGGCAAGCCGATCCTCTGGCACATCCTGAAACTGTATTCGGCACACGGCGTCAATGACTTCGTCATTTGCTGCGGCTACAAGGGCTATCTGATCAAGGAGTATTTCGCCAACTACTTCCTCCATATGTCGGACGTGACCTTCGATATGACGGAGAACCGGATGGAGGTGCACGAGGGGCATGCCGAACCATGGCGCGTGACTCTGGTCGACACCGGCGAACAGACGATGACGGGCGGGCGATTGAAACGGGTGGCGCAGTACGTCCGCAGCGAAAAGGAGTTCTGCTTCACCTACGGCGATGGCTTGTCGGACATCGATATCGGCACGCTGATCAAGTTTCATCGCGACCACGGCCGCTTGGCAACGGCCACCGCCGTACAGCCGCCCGGCCGCTTCGGCGCCCTCAACATGCGCGGCACGGTTGTCAAGAACTTTGTCGAAAAGCCGAAAGGCGACGGGGGCTGGATCAACGGAGGATTCTTCGTGCTTTCGCCGACCTGTCTCGAATACATCGAAGGCGACCATACCGTCTGGGAAGCCGAGCCTCTAAAGACGCTGGCGGAGTCCTCGCAGTTGATGGGATACAAGCACGACGGCTTCTGGCAACCCATGGATACGCTCCGCGACAAACTCCATCTGGAGGCGCTTTGGGAAAGCGGGAAGGCACCGTGGCACTGCTGGAAATAAACGCGGAATTCTGGAAGAACCGCTCGGTCCTCCTCACGGGACACACCGGTTTCAAAGGCAGTTGGCTCAGCCTCTGGCTGCAGCACTTGGGCGCGCGGGTGCACGGATACGCGCTGCAGCCGAACACCCGGCCGGCCTTGTTCGACGTGGCGCAGGTGGCCACCGGCATGGCGCACCGCATCGGCGATCTGGCGGATTACGCGGCGCTTTGCGAGTGCGTGGAGGCGGCGCAGCCGGAGATCGTCATCCATCTCGCCGCGCAAGCGCTGGTGAAGGAGGGGTATCGCGACCCGGTCGGGACGATTGCCACGAACGTCGTCGGCACCGCCCACTTGCTGGAGGCCGTCCGGCGCACGCCGTCAGTGCGCGCGCTGCTCGTCGTCACGAGCGACAAGTGCTACGAGAATCGCGAATGGCTGTGGCCGTATCGCGAGAACGAGCCCCTCGGCGGCCGCGATCCCTACTCGGCCAGCAAGGCCTGCCAGGAGATCGTGACAGCCGCCTGGCGCGACGCCTATCCGCGGGAAGGATTGACCATCGCCACCGCCAGGGCCGGCAATGTGATCGGCGGCGGCGACTGGGCCGCCGATCGGCTCGTGCCCGATGCCGTTCGCGCCTGGGAAAAAGGCGACTCGGTCCAGATCCGCTATCCGCAGGCGATCAGACCCTGGCAACACGTGCTGGAGCCGCTTTACGGCTACCTGTTGCTGGCGGAACGGCTTCACGGGGGCGACTGCGTCGGCGCCTGGAACTTCGGGCCCAACGAAGAGGACATGCAACCAGTCGGCAATTTGTTGAATCGCCTGGCGGACCGTTGGGATTCAAAGGTAAGCTGGGCTGCCGATTCCTGCGAGCATCCCCATGAAGCGGGATTGCTGCGCCTCGACAGCAGCAACGCCCGGGCGCAACTCGGGTGGCGGCCGAAATGGCGGCTGGACGAAACATTGGAAAGGATCGCGCGCTGGCAACAAGCGCTTCGCCGCGGAGCGGACATGCGCGCGCACTGCCTCTCGGAAATCGCGGACTACGAAGCGACCGCATGAGCAAGAACAGAATTGCCGGACAAGTCATCCGGGATGAGTCGGGCCGCTGGTGGCTGAATCTCGACGGCCAGCGCTGCCTGCGTCTCGATTCGGAAGGAGTGGCGCTCGAGCCAGACGATTGGGCGCGACGCCCCGAAGGGGCTCCACGCGCGGTTCGCATCGACGAAACAACGCCCTGGCCGATCGAGGCGGAAGCCTTGGGCGAAGTTCGGCATGACGCGCTGCTGCGGCTCGCGCGCCTGATGACGCAGCGCGACGTCTCCTCGTACGGCCGGCTGTTCGAGATGGCGGCGCCGTTTAGGCCGGATGTCGATGCGGTTCCGCCGTCCGGAAAGGTCATCGGAACGCCGGAGCTTTCCGCATTGGTGGATGCCTCGCTGGACGGGTGGCTGACCACTGGCCGCCACAACGACGCCTTCGAAGCCCGCCTCGGAAGCTGGCTGGGCCGGCGCCACGTGCGTACCGTGAACTCGGGATCGTCTGCCAACCTGGTGGCGGTCTCCGCCCTCACCTCGCACCTGCTCGGCGACCGGGCGCTGAAACCCGGCGACGAAGTCATCACCGTGGCGGCCGGCTTTCCCACGACGGTCAACCCGCTGCTGATCCACGGCCTGGTGCCGGTCTTCGTCGACGTCGTCGTCCCGACCTACAACATCGATGTGGCGCAACTGGAGGCCGCCATCGGTCCTCGCACGCGCGCCATCGTCCTCGCGCACACCCTGGGCAACCCCTTCGATCTCGACGCCATCATGGCGCTCGTGCGCCGCCATGATCTTTGGCTGGTCGAGGACTGCTGCGACGCGCTCGGCTCCACCTATCGCGATCGGCACGTCGGAACATTCGGCCACATCGGCACCTTGAGCTTCTACCCGGCCCATCACATCACCATGGGCGAAGGCGGAGCGGTCTTCACGGATGACGACGTACTCGCGCGTGCCGTGGAATCAATCCGTGACTGGGGCAGGGACTGCTGGTGCGCGCCGGGCAAGGACAACACTTGCGGCCGGCGTTTCTGTTGGAAGCTAGGCGACATGCCCGAGGGATACGACCACAAGTACGTATATTCTCACCTAGGCTACAACCTCAAGATCACGGACATGCAGGCTGCCTGCGGCTTGGCCCAGATGGAACGTCTGCAAGGATTCGTAGCCGCTCGCAAGCGCAACTTCGGCCACCTGCGGGAACGGCTGGGCGCATTGGAGGAGTTCCTGATCCTGCCTGAGGCAACGCCTGAGAGCGATCCGTCCTGGTTCGGCTTTCCCCTGACACTCCGCGACGGATCCGGTACCACGCGCCTCGATCTGCTGCGCTACCTCGATCAGCACCGCATCGGCAGCCGCTTGCTGTTCGCCGGCAACCTGACCCGCCAGCCGTATTTCGCAAGGCACAGCTACAAGGTATCGGGAGATCTCGCCGCAACCAACCGGATCGCCGAAAATACTTTCTGGATCGGCGTATGGCCCGGGC
>DAIDAU010000491.1 GCA_027310465.1 Rhodocyclaceae bacterium | reverse complement strand
CTGGAGCTACGAACAGCACGGCGGCGCAGACCACTGGGCAGATCTGGACGATGGCTTCAAGACCTGCAGGCTGGGCCAGGCCCAATCGCCCATCGATATTGAAACCGGCAAGGTCGAGAAGGCCGATCTCAAGCCGATAGGATTCGCCTATTCAGCGGGCACTGCCGAGATGATCAATAACGGCCATACGATCCAGGTCAATCTTCCGGCGGGGGGCACGGCGACGATCGACGGCGTGGAATACAAACTGCTGCAGTTCCACTTCCACACTCCAAGCGAAGAAAAGGTCGATGGCAAGGCCTATCCGCTCGTCGCTCACCTGGTTCACAAGAGCGCCGAGGGCAAACTTGCCGTCGTCGCCGTGCTGTTCAAGCAAGGAAAGGAAAATGCCGCTCTGAAGCCGGTGTTTGCCGATCTGCCCGCCGGGGAGGGAGAAACCAAGGCGCTCGGGAAAGCGTTCGATGCGGCCGGCCTATTGCCGTCCAACACCGCTTACTATGCCTTCATGGGCTCCTTGACCACGCCGCCCTGCAGCGAAGAGGTTCGCTGGCAAGTGCTCAAGACGCCCGTCGAGCTTTCGGCATCCCAGCTCGCCGCCTTCCGCAAGCTCTACAAGATGAATGCCCGCCCGGTCCAGCCCTTGAACGGCCGCGTCGTAAGAATCAGCCGGTAGGATGGCCGGCGGGCAGCGCCCGTCATGCCCGGCGCAGGACGGTTTCAGGCGGCTTCTTCACGCCCTGCGCGCTTGCGCTCGAAAGCCTTTAGATAGCGCTTGCGCAGGCGGATCGATTTCGGCGTGATCTCGACGAGTTCGTCGTCGGCGATGAATTCGACGGCGGATTCGAGCGTGATCTGGATCGGCGGCACCAGGCGCACGGCTTCGTCGGTGCCGGAGGCGCGCACGTTGGTGAGCTGCTTGCCCTTGATCGGGTTCACCACGAGATCGTTGTCGCGGCTGTGGACACCGATGATGATGCCTTCGTAGAGCGGATCGCCGGGCGAGACGAACATGCGGCCGCGGTCCTGCAGCTTCCATAGCGCGTAGGCGACGGCGGGGCCGTCCTCGGCGGAGATCAGCACGCCGTTGCGGCGCTCGGCCATGGGACCGGCCCACGGACCATAGTCGTCGAAGACGTGGCTGGCGAGGCCGGTGCCGCGCGTCAGCGTCAGGAACTCGCCCTGGAAGCCGATCAGGCCGCGCGCCGGAATGCGGTATTCGAGGCGCACGCGGCCCTTGCCGTCCGGCTGCATGTCCTGCAGCTCGCCCTTGCGGCGGCCGAGTTCTTCCATGACGCCGCCCTGGTGGCCTTCCTCGACGTCGACGGTGAGCATCTCGTAGGGTTCCTGCTTCTCGCCGTTCACTTCGTGGAGCACGACGCGCGGGCGCGACACCGCGAGTTCGTAGCCTTCGCGGCGCATGTTTTCCAGCAGGATCGTCAGGTGCAGCTCGCCGCAGCCGGAGACTTCGAAGACGTCGGCGTCCTCGGTGTCCTTGACGCGCAGCGCGACGTTCGCCAGCAGTTCCTTGCTGAGGCGCTCGCGGATCTGGCGGCTGGTGACGAACTTGCCTTCCTTGCCGGCGAGCGGCGACGTGTTGACCTGGAAGTTCATCGTCAGCGTCGGCTCGTCGACGGCGATCGGCGTCAGGCCGACCGGGTTGGCCGGGTCGCAGATGGTGACGCCGATGCCGACCTGCTCGACGCCCGTGACCAGCACGATGTCGCCGGCCTCGGCCTCGTCGTCGGCCTGGCGTTCGAGGCCGTGGAAGGTCAGCACCTGGCCGATCTTCGCCGTGCCGCGCGGTTCGTCGCCGTACATGACCGCCACCGGCTGGCCGGGCTTGATGTGGCCCTGCTTGATGCGGCCGATGCCGATGCGGCCGACGTAGGAGTTGTAGTCGAGCGAGCAGATCTGCAGCTGCAGCGGCGCCTCGGAATCGACGTCGGGCGGCGGCACGTGGTCGATGATGGCCTGGTAGAGGGCGGTCATGTCGGTGCCCGGCTGGCTGGCGTCGAGCATCGCGTAACCGTTGAGCGCGGAGGCGAAGACGACCGGGAAGTCGAGCTGCTCCTCGGTGGCGCCGAGCTTGTCGAAAAGATCGAAGGTGTGATTGATGACCCAGTCGGGACGGGCGCCCGGCCGGTCGATCTTGTTCACGACGACGATCGGCTTCAAGCCCAGCGCCAGCGCCTTGCGCGTGACGAAGCGCGTCTGCGGCATCGGGCCCTCGACGGCGTCGACGAGCAGCAGCACGCCGTCGACCATCGACAGCACGCGTTCGACCTCGCCGCCGAAGTCGGCGTGTCCCGGGGTGTCGACGATGTTGATGTGCGTGCCCTGCCAGTCGATCGCGCAGTTCTTGGCGAGGATGGTGATGCCGCGCTCCTTCTCGAGATCGTTGGAGTCCATGACGCGCTCGGCCACCTGCTGGTGGGCGGCGAAGGTGCCCGACTGGCGGAGCAGCTGGTCGACGAGCGTGGTCTTGCCGTGGTCGACGTGGGCGATGATGGCGATGTTGCGAAGGGCGCGGGACATGGGCTGGTTCTTGCTGAATGCGGAAGAGGGAGGTTCGGCGCTGACTGGCCGCCCGCGGTCTCGCGAGCGTTATGCCGAAGCCAAAGGGCGCGCATTCTAGCACGCCGCGGGGCGGCGCCGCTACCCTGCATGCTAGAATTGGCGGGCCTTTCCACGGAGTCCTCCATGTTCGCAATCATCGGCGGCAGCGGCCTGACGCAGCTTTCCAACCTCGACATTGCCCGCCGCGAAGTCGTGCGCACGCCCTACGGCGAACCTTCGGGAGCCTTGACCTTCGGCCGCATCGGCTGCTGCGAAGTGGTCTTCCTGGCGCGCCACGGCTACGGCCACACCATCCCGCCGCACCTGGTCAATTACCGCGCCAACCTGTGGGCGCTGGCGAAGGCGGGCGGGGCGGACAGCGTCGTCTCGGTCGCTTCGGTCGGCGGCATCCGCAGCGACCTGGCACCGGGCACGCTGGTCATTCCCAACCAGATCATCGACTACACCTGGGGCCGCCACGCCACCTACTACGAGGGTGGCGACAGCCCCGTCGTCCATGTCGACTTCACCGAGCCGTACGACGGTCCGCTGCGCGCGCGCCTGCTGGCGGCCGCCGCCAAAGCCGGCGAGACGGTGGTGGACGGCTCGGTGTATGCGGCGACCCAGGGGCCGCGCCTGGAAACGGCCGCGGAGATCACCCGCCTCGAGCGCGACGGCGCGCATGTCGTCGGCATGACGGGCATGCCCGAGGCCAGCCTGGCGCGCGAGCTCGGCGTGCCCTATGCGGCCATCTGCGTCGTCGCCAACTGGGCGGCCGGCCGTGGCGACAGCACCCACGCGATCAGCTTCGACCAGATCGAAGGCGTGCTGCAGGCGGCGCTGACCAAGGCACGGCACGTCATCGAGCACCTGTGCGAGGCGTGAGCCGATGATCCGGGAAGTGCTGCGCATGGGCGACGAGCGGCTGCTGCGCGTCGCGCGCCCGGTCGAGGCGTTCGGCACGCCGGAGCTGCTGGCGCTGGTCGAGGACATGCGGAAGACCATGGCGCATCTCGACGGCGCCGGCCTCGCGGCGCCGCAGATCGGCGTCGACCTGCGCGTGGCGATGTTCGGCTTCGAAAGCAATCCGCGCTATCCGCAGGCCGAGGCGGTTCCGTTCACGGTCCTGGTCAATCCGGTCTTGGAAGCGCTCGGGACGGAGCAGGAAGACGGCTGGGAAGGCTGCCTTTCGCTGCCGGGGCTGCGCGGCGTGGTGCCGCGCTTCACGCGCCTGCGCTACGCCGGTTTCGACGAGCGCGGCGAGCGCATCGAGCGCGAAGTCGCCGGCTTCCACGCGCGCGTCGTGCAGCACGAGTGCGACCATCTCGACGGCATTCTTTATCCGATGCGAATGCGGGACATGCGTTCGTTTGGATTCGCGGATGTACTGAAAACAGGCTCTGTGGCTGAATAGAGCGGGCTTTCCTTCTTCGCTGTAATTCGCGTTTGTCCGTTGTAATTCGCCAAGAAAGCGGGTGTCGTTGCGGGTACTGGAAGCCGATACCCGGGCCACGTATGTCGAAGAGCGCCGGACCATGATGCAACAGTGGGCCAAGCTGGACACGTCGAAATCACCGGAGGACATGCGGATGCCGGGATGGAAACTGCATTCCCTTTCCCATGATCTGGCCGGCCATTGGGCGGTGTGGGTCAGCGGCAATTGGCGGTTGACCTTCACCTTCGACAACGGCGATGCAGTTCTGGTGGATTATCAGGACTACCACTGAGAGACGAGAGACATCATGAGCCGAATGTACAACCCGCCGCACCCGGGCGAAGTCCTGCGGGACGGCGTTTTCACCGATACGGGCATCACCGTGACCGACTTTGCCGAGCGCCTGGGTGTGACCCGCGTCATGCTCTCGCGGATACTCAACGGCAAGGCCGGCATCAGCGCCGACATGGCGGTGCGCTTGGCTGCGGCTCTCGGCGGCAGCGCCGAGTCCTGGCTGCACATGCAGGCCAACTATGACCTGTGGCAGGCCGAGAAGTCGCTCAAGCGCGCGGTGGCGAAGATCAAGCCGCTGAAGATGGCGGCGTAGGTTCTGTACCCGTGCCCGGCCGGGATCGCCGGGCGATCGAGGTGGGCGCCGAAGGCTTCGCTACCGCCGACGATACTCGGCGTCAATCGGGGACGATGCGCGGTCCGGCTTCGGTCGAGACGAGCAGCGCCACCTGGCCGATCATCGGCGTCCAGTCGTTCCGGGGCTGGACGATCGCGATCCTGTCGCCGTTGCTCCTGCGCGCCACGATCTCGAGCCCGTCGGACGAGAACAGATAAGGCGCCGCGAAGCCGCCGCCGACGGCCCCGGCGATTGACGCCAGGCCCGTTCCGAGCTTTACCTTCGATTGCAGGGCCACGACCTTCGGTCCGAGCAGGCTTCCGGCCGCCGCGCCGACCACCACGGCGGTCAGCGAGTCGGAAGGAATCCGCACGCGCTTCGCCGAGACGACGACGACCTCCTCGCCCGCCGGCTTCAAGACCTGGTAGCTTGTGCTCGGCCGGCTGGTCGCGCATCCCGCCAGCAGCGAGCAGAACGCCAAGGCCGGGAGCAGGCTTTTCATTTGGCGCCGGCGCGGTGGGCGACCGGAGCCGGACGGGCGCGCATGCGGCACGGCGCGGTTCGGGATTGCTCGTCCAGGCGGGAGAGGGCCGCGTCCCGGCACATCTCGGCGCGCGCGCTGAATTCATCCACGGCAGTCTTCTGCTCGATCTCGACGACGCGCGCCATGTCGTCGATGGCCTCGCGCGGCGAGTTGGCCGCGAGGTGGAACTGGCCGCGCTGGTACCAGTAGGCCGGCCGTTCCGGCGCAAGCTCGATGGCGCGGCCGATGGTCTTGACGGCGGCCTTCGAGTAGCCGGCCATCGCTTCGGCATAGGCCAGCAGTTCGAAGCACTCCGGCGCCTTCGGATTCCTCCTGGCGACTTCGAAGGCCGCGCGCACCGCGGCGGCATAGGCGCCGTTCCTGACCAGCGTGAGAACCTGCCGCCTGATCTGATCCATCGGGCTCCGAGCTCCGTTGAATGGCCGAATCAGCAGCTATTACGGCAGAATCGCGGAGTTCTTGATGCCTTTCGCGCGGTCGGCGCGGCGCCGGCTACAGCCGCCAGACCAGGGCTTCGTCGGCGAGCCGCAGGCGCGCGGCCAGCACGCGCGAAATGTTGCGATAGACCTTGAGGCCGATTTCGGGGCGGGCGTTGATCGACTTCTCGTCGAGCCGCACCAGCACGCAGGGCGTGAGGGCCTTGACCGAGGCGCTGCGCGCCTCGTTGTCGACCAGCGCCATCTCGCCGAAGCTGTCGGTCTGGCCCAGGCGCGCCAGCTCGACGTTGTCGTGGCGGCCGCGCTTCTCGACCACCGCTTCGCCCTCGATGATGACGTACATGTACATGCCGGCGCTGCCTTCCTTGACGATGATCGTGTCCGGCTCGAAGCTGCACTTCTCGGCGCGGGCGAGCAGGTCGCCGATCTCCGCCGGCGACAGGCCCTGGAAGGCCCTGACGTGCTCGGCCAGCTTGCACAGCAGCCGCTGCACGTCCTGGAAGGATAGGGGTTCGCGTACCCAGCTCATGGTTGCTCCCGCGAATTCAAGGCAGTTGCAGTACTCGTAGCAGTTCCTGTTCGAGCCGCACCAGGGTCGCGGTCTGCGCGAGCTCCGCGCCGCTGATGAGGAAGGTGTCCTCCACGCGTTCGCCCAGCGTGGCGATCTTCGCAGTATGCAGGATAACGCCGTGTTCTCCCAGCACGCGGGCGATGGCGTAGAGCAGGCCGGTGCGATCGGCCGCCGTCACCGACATCACGTAGTACTGGCCGCGCTCGTCGGCGCGGATCGCGACTTCCGGCGCGAAGGGGAAATGCTTGACCTGGCGCGGCAGCCGGCTCGGCGGCGGCGCCGCGAGCGGCGGCTGCGTCTTCAGCTGTTCGACCAGGTCGTGCTCGATCAGGCCGATCATGTCGCGGTAGGGCAGGTGGCCGCCCGGATCGAGCAGCACGAAGCTGTCGAGCGCCTCGCCGTGGCTGGTCGTATGGATCTTGGCGTCGACGATGCTGTAGCCGAGCCGCGAGAAGAAGCCGCACAGGCGCGCGAACAGCAGCTCCTGGTCGGGCACGTAGATCATCACCTGCAGGCCTTCGCCGAAGGGATTGAGGCGCGCCTTGACCACCGGCTCGGCGCTGTCGGGGCGGTAGTAGAGGTAGCGCGAGTGCCAGGCGATCTCGTCGGCGTCGTGGCGCATGAAATAGACGGTGTCGAGCCGCGCCCACAGGGCGTCCTCGACGCCGGGGCGCAGGCCGCGCATGCGCAGCAGGCGGCGCGCCTCGTCCTGGCGTTCCTGGACGCCGATGGCCACGACCGGCGCGTCGCCGCGCAGGATGCGCAGCGTGGCGCCGTAGAGGTCCTCGAGCAGCTTGCCCTTCCAGGCGTTCCAGACCTTGGGGCTGGTGCCGCGGATGTCCGAGACCGTCAGCAGGTAGAGGGCCGTGAGGCGGCGCTCGGTCTTCACCACCTCGGCGAAGGCGCGCAGCACCTCGGGATCGGCCAGGTCCTGCTTCTGCGCGACGTTCGACATGGTCAGGTGGTGCTCGACGAGGAAGGCCACCAGCTCGCCGTCGTCGCCGACGATGCCGTGGTCGCGGCAGAAGCGCTGGGCGTCGGGCACGCCCTTCTTCGAGTGGTCGCCGCCGCGGCCCTTGGCGATGTCGTGGAACAGCGCCGCGACGTAGAGCAGCCAGTGGCGCTCGAAGCCGCTGATGAGGCGCGAGCAGAACGGATACTCGTGGGCGAACTCCGGCATGGTGTAGCGGCGCAGGTTGCGCACCACCTGGAGGATGTGCTGGTCGACCGTGTAGACGTGGAACAGGTCGTGCTGCATCTGCCCGACGATCTTGCCGAAGGCCGGGATGTAGCGCGCGACCACGTCGTACTGGTTCATGCGCCGCAGCTCGTGCACCAGGCCGCGCGGCTGCTGGAACAGCGACAGGAACAGCGCGCGGTTCTGCGGATCGCGGCGGAACTTGGCGTCGATGTGCCCGCGCGCGCGCCAGATCGCGCGCAGCGTGCGCGCCGTCATGCCCTTGAGCTCGGCGCGCTGCTGCATCGTCAGGAAGGCTTCGAGGATGGCGCGCGGCTCGCGCTCGAACAGATCCTCCTCGCGCAAGTCGAGCAGCTCGCGCACCATCTGGAAATGCTCGTCGATGACCACCGGCGGCGGCGCCGGCGTTTCGGAGATTCGAGCGGCGACGTTCTGCAGGCCGAGCGTGTTGAGCTGCGTCACCAGCTTGGCGTTGCGGTAGTAGTGCTGCATCAGCACTTCCGAGGCGCGCTTGCCGGCGGTGGGCTTGATGCCGAAGGCGGCCGCCAGGGCTTCCTGGTGCTCGAACAGCAGGCGGTCCTCGCGGCGCTTCGCCACGAGGTGGAGGCGGATGCGCAGATGGCGCAGGAAGTTCTCGGCGCGCTTGAGCTGGCTCGCGCCGTAGGCCGTGATGACGCCGCCGGCCGCCATCTCGCGCCAGGAGTTGCCGAGGCGCGCCGCGCGCGCCACCCACTGGATGACCTGCAGGTCGCGCAGTCCGCCGGGACTTTCCTTGCAGTTGGGCTCGAGGCTGTAGGCGGTCTCGTTGTGGCGCGCGTAGCGCTCGCCCTGCTCGAGTTGCTTGGCCTTGAAGAACTCCTCGGGATTGACGAAGTGCGCGAAGCGCTGCTCGAAGCGATTGAACAGGGCGCCGTTGCCGTAGAGGTAGCGCGCTTCCAGCAGCGTCGTCTTGACCGTGATGTCGCGCTCGGCCTCCTCGACGCAGCCCGAGATGTCGCGCACGCTGTGGCCGACGTCGAGGCCGATGTCCCAGAGCATGCCGATCATCCGGGCGATGCGCGGCTCGCTGGCCGCGTCCATGCTCATCGGCACGAGGATCAGGATGTCGACGTCGGAGCCCGGGTAGAGTTCGGCGCGGCCGTAGCCGCCGACGGCCACCAGCGTGATGCTGGACGGCATCTCCACCGCGTGCCACAGCTCGCGCATGATCTGGTCGACGAGCCGGCTGCGTCCGCGCAGCAGCGCCGTGGCGTTGTTGTTCCTGTCGTAGACGGCCCTGAGTTCCGCCTGGCCGGCGGCGAGCATCGCCTTGCAGCGGTTGACGACCTCCGAGTTGTCGGCCACCTCGGCCAACGCAGTGGCGCTGGTCATGTCAGGGAAGGGTCGCGGGCTTCGGCGGGCAGCCGGCCGACAGCGTCAGCACCTCGACGCCGCCCGGCATCACCAGCAGCGTGTGCTCCCATTGCGCGGAGAGGCTGCGGTCCTTGGTGACGATGGTCCAGCCGTCGGCCAGCTCTGAGATCGCCGCTTTGCCGGCGTTGATCATTGGCTCGATGGTGAAGGTCATGCCGGCCTGCAGCACGATGCCGGTGTGCGGCTTGCCGTAGTGCAGCACCTGCGGCTCCTCGTGGAAGTGCTGGCCGATGCCGTGGCCGCAGAACTCGCGCACCACCGAGAAGCCGTGGCTTTCCGCGTGGCGCTGGATGGCGGCGCCGATGTCGCCGAGATGGGCGCCGGGCCTGACCTGGCCGATGCCCAGCCACAGGCATTCGAGCGTGATGGCGCACAGCCGCTTGGCGAGGATCGAGGCGTCGTTGCCGACGACGAACATGCGGCTGGTGTCGCCGTGCCAGCCGTCCTTGATCACCGTGATGTCGAGATTGACGATGTCGCCCTTCTTGAGCGGCCGGTCGTTCGGCACGCCGTGGCAGACCTGGTGGTTGACCGAGGCGCAGATCGCCTTGGGGTACGGCGGGTAGCCGGGCGGCGCGTAGTTGAGCGGCGCCGCGACGCAGCCCTGCACGTTCTCCATGTAGTCCTGGCAGAGCCGGTCGAGCTCGGCCGTCGTCACGCCGGGCTTGACGAAAGGCTCGACGTAGTCGAGGACTTCGCCGGCAAGGCGGCCGGCGATGCGCATCTTTTCTATTTCTTCGGGCGTCTTCAGGGCGATGCTCATACGGCTGTGTGCTCTCCGCGGTCGATACCCATTCTAACCGGGCCGGCGGAAAACCATGGAGTCCCTTGATGGTCCATGCCCGAAGCGGCTATAATCCGCCGATTGCCCGCCACGGTGGCAGGCAAAATCCACACGCCCGGCGCCGATTGGGTGCTCTCGAAGGAAACTTTGGAGAGACGCGGCCGGGCGGCGGTTCAACCCAACTCGGAGATCGATACATGAGCACTACCATGCGCCAGATGCTGGAGGCCGGCGTTCACTTCGGCCACCAGACCCGTTTCTGGAACCCCAAGATGGCCCCCTTCATTTTCGGCCATCGCAACAAGAGCCACATCATCAACCTCGAGAAGACGCTCGCCAAGTACAACGAGGCGATGAGCTTCGTGCGCAAGATGGCCGCCAAGAAGGGCACCGTCCTGTTCGTCGGCACCAAGCGCCAGGCGCGCGAGATAGTCGCCGAGGAAGCCCAGCGCGCCGGCCAGCCCTACGTCGACGAGCGCTGGCTCGGCGGCATGCTGACCAACTTCAAGACGGTCAAGCAGTCGATCAAGCGCTTGAAGGACCTCGAGCAGATGCAGCAGGACGGCAGCCTCGAGCGCCTGTCGAAGAAGGAAGCGCTGACGGTCACGCGCGAGCTGGCCAAGCTGCAGAAGAGCATGGGCGGCATCAAGGACATGCCCGGCCTGCCCGACGCCATCTTCGTCATCGACGTCGGCTACCACAAGATCGCCGTCACCGAAGCCGGCAAGCTCGGCATCCCGGTCATCGGCGTGGTCGACAGCAACCACTCGCCGGAAGGCATCAGCTACGTGATCCCCGGCAACGACGACTCCTCGCGCGCCATCCGCCTGTACGCCCGCGGCGTGGCCGACGCCATCCTCGAAGGCAAGAACCAGTCGGTCAATGAGGTGCTGCAGGCCGTGACCGGCGACGACGAGTTCGTCGAGGTCGAAGAGGAAGGCGGCGAGTAAATCGCTGCCGCATGCGGAGGGCGCGGCGCGCCCTCCGGCATCAACCGTATATTGAGTCTGGAGCAAGAAGAATGGCGGAAATCACCGCAAGCATGGTCAAGGAACTGCGCGAGAAGACCGACGCGCCGATGATGGAATGCAAGAAGGCGCTGACGGAAGCCGCCGGCGACATGGCCAAGGCCGAGGAAATCCTGCGCGTCAAGCTGGGCAACAAGGCCACCAAGGCGGCGACGCGCGTCGCCGCGGAAGGCGTGGTCGGCCTCTACCTGTCGGCCGACGGCAAGCTCGGCGCCCTGGTCGAGGTCAACTCCGAGACCGACTTCGTCGCCAAGAACGACGAGTTCATCGCGCTGGCCAAGGGCTGCGCCGAGCTCGTGGCGACCAAGAGCCCGGCCGACGTGGCAGCGCTGTCGGCGCTGCCGATGGGCGGCGGCACGGTCGAATCGACCCGCACCGCGCTGGTCGGCAAGATCGGCGAGAACATGTCGATCCGCCGCTTCGTGCGCATGGCCGCGCAGGGCAAGCTGACGTCTTACGTGCACGGCGGCTCGAAGATCGGCGTGCTGGTCGATGTGACCGGCGGCGACGAGCAGCTGGCCAAGGACCTGGCGATGCACACCGCCGCGTCCAAGCCGAAGGCGCTCGATTCCTCCGGCGTGCCGGCCGAACTGCTCGACACCGAGCGCCGCATCGCCGTCGAGAAGGCGCGCGAGGCGGGCAAGCCGGAGGCGATGCTGGAGAAGATCGCCGAAGGCACGGTGCAGAAGTACTTGAAGGACGTGACTCTGCTGGGCCAGGTGTTCGTCAAGGCCGAAGACGGCAAGCAGACCATCGAGCAACTGCTGAAGGCCAAGGGGGCGAAGGTCAATGCCTTCACGCTCTACGTCGTCGGCGAAGGCATCGAGAAGAAGGTTTCCGACTTCGCCGCCGAAGTGGCCGAACAGGCAGCGGCTGCCGCCGCGGCCGCAGCCGCCAAGAAGTAAGGAAGCTATGCCGAACCCCGCGCCACGCTATCGCCGCATCCTGCTGAAACTCTCGGGCGAAGCCCTCATGGGGGACGACGCCTACGGCATCAACCGCGAGACGCTGTGGCGCATCGTCACCGAGGTCAAGGCAGTCGTCGACCTCGGTGTCGAGGTCGGCATCGTCATCGGCGGGGGCAACATCTTCCGCGGCATGGCGGGTGCGTCGACCGGCATGGACCGGGCCACGGCCGACTACATGGGCATGCTGGCCACGGTGATGAACGCCATGGCGCTCGCCGACGCGATGCGCCAGGCCAACATGCAGGCGCGCGTGCAGTCGGCCCTCAACATCGAGCAGGTGGTCGAGCCCTACATCCGCGGCAAGGCCATCCGCTATCTCGAGGAAGGCAAGGTCGTCGTGTTCGGCGGCGGCACCGGCAATCCGTTCTTCACCACCGACACCGCGGCCGCGCTGCGCGGCTCGGAGATCGGCGCCGAGATCGTGCTCAAGGCGACCAAGGTCGACGGCGTCTACAGCGCCGACCCGAAGAAGGATCCGACCGCGACGCGCTTCGCCAAGATCTGCTTCGACGAAGCCATCGGCCGCAACCTGCAGGTGATGGACGCCACCGCCTTCGCGCTGTGCCGCGACCAGAAGCTGCCGATCAACGTCTTCTCGATCTTCAAGCCCGGCGCGCTGAAGAGCGTGGTGATGGGCGACGACGAAGGCACCCTCGTGCATTGCTAGGAGTCCGAACGTGATCGCTGAACTCAAGAAGACCACCGAACAGAAGATGCAGAAGAGCCTCGAGGCGCTCAAGCACGATCTCGCCAAGGTGCGCACCGGCCGCGCCCACACCGGCCTGCTCGATCACGTGCAGGTCGAGTACTACGGCTCGCTGATGCCGGTCAACCAGGTCGCCAACATCACGCTGCTCGACGCGCGCACCATCGGCGTGCAGCCCTACGAGAAGGGCATGGGCGCCAAGATCGAGAAGGCCATCCGCGACTCCGACCTCGGCCTCAATCCCGCGTCGCAGGGCGACCTGCTGCGCGTGCCGATGCCGATGCTGACCGAGGAGCGCCGCCGCGACCTGACCAAGGTCGTGCGCCACGAAGGCGAGACCGCCAAGGTGGCGATCCGCAACCTGCGCCGCGACGCCATCGCGCACCTCAAGGAAGCGCTCAAGAAGCACGAGATTCCCGAGGACGACGAGCGCCGCGCCCAGGACGACGTCCAGAAGCTGACCGACCGCTACGTCGCCGAGGTGGACCGGCTGCTGGCGGAAAAGGAAAAGGACCTGATGGCGGTCTGAGACCGTCCGCCGGTCGGTGCCGTGAGCCTCTTCACCAGTTCGACCCAGACGGTGCCCGATGTCGGGGCGGTGCCGCGCCACGTCGCCATCATCATGGACGGCAACGGGCGCTGGGCCAAGAAGCGCTTCATGCCGCGCGTGGCGGGCCACAAGCGCGGCCTCGAGGCCTTGCGCGCGGTGACCAAGGCCTGCGTCTCGCGCGGCATCCAGTACCTGACCGTCTTCGCCTTCAGCTCCGAGAACTGGCGCCGGCCGCAGGAGGAAGTCAATTTCCTCATGAACCTCTTCGTCTCGGCGCTGAACGACGAGGTGGACCGCCTGCACAAGAACGGCGTGCGGCTGCGGATCATCGGCGACCTGTCGCGCTTCGACGCGAAGCTGCATCACCTGATCGACGCCGCCGAAGCCAAGACGGCGCACAACACGCGCCTGACGCTGACCATCGCCGCCAACTACGGCGGCCGCTGGGACCTGCTGCAGGCCGTCAATCGGCTCTGCCATGCGCATCCGGAAAAGGCCGGCAGCTACACCGAAGCCGAGCTCGCGCCGTTCCTGTCGATGGCTTACGCGCCGGAGCCGGATCTTTTCATCCGCACCGGCGGCGAGCAGCGCATCAGCAACTTCCTGCTCTGGCAGCTCGCCTACGCCGAGTTCTACTTCACCGACCTGCTGTGGCCCGAATTCGACGGCGCCGCGCTCGACGCGGCGATCGCCTCGTATCGCCAGCGCGAACGGCGCTTCGGGCGCACCAGCGAGCAGCTGGCGGTAGCCCGCGAACCGCAAGTTCCGCCCGTCCCCCACGCCCAGAACGAAAATGCTTAGAGCGCGGGTGGTCACCGCGTTGGCCCTGCTGTTCGCGCTGCTGGGGGTGCTGTTCCTGCTGCCCAAGCCCGCGGCCGCCGCGGCCTTCGGCCTCGTCGCGGCGGTCGCCGCCTGGGAATGGGCCGGGCTGATGCGCATCGACGCCGCGGGGCGCGTGCTCTACGGGGGACTGATGGCGGCCTTCTGCTGGCAGACCTACGCGATCGGCCAGTCCGCCTTCCTGCTGTTCTGGGCGGGGGCGTCGATCTTCTGGCTGTTGGTGGCGGCGTTCTGGCTGCGCGGCCGCTGGAGCATGGCGGGCAATCATTTCGTCGGCTACGGGCTCGGCGTGCTGCTGATCGTCGCGACCTGGGCCGCCATGGTGTCGCTGCACGAGCGCGGCCCGTGGGTGCTGCTCGGCGTCCTGGCGCTGGCCTGGGTGTCGGACATCGCCGCCTATTTCACCGGGCGCGCCTATGGCCGCCGCAAGCTGGCGCCGGCGATCAGCCCCGGCAAGACCTGGGAAGGCGTCGCGGGCGCCGTCGCGGGCGTGCTGGCGTTCGGCGCCGTCGTCGGATTCGCCGTCGGCTATGCGGCCTCCGCATCGCTCGCCGGCCTGCTCGCGGCGGCCGCTTGCCTGCTGCTGCTGACGGCGCTCGGCATCGCGGGCGACCTGTTCGAATCGCTGCTCAAGCGCCAGGCCGGCCTCAAGGACAGCAGCGGACTGCTGCCCGGACACGGCGGCGTGCTCGATCGCATCGACAGCCAGCTCGCCATCCTGCCGCCGGCGGCGCTGCTGCTGCACTGGAGCCTGTCGTGAAGCGCCAGCGTCTCACTATTCTCGGCGCGACCGGTTCGATCGGCGCCAGCACGCTCGACGTCGTCGCGCGGCATCCCGAGCGCTACGAGGTCTTCGCGCTGACCGGGCACAGCCGGGTGGACGCGCTGGCCGATCAATGCATCCGGCATCGCCCGCGCTACGCGGTGGTTCCCGCCGCGGACGAGGCGCAGAAGCTGCAGTCGCGCCTGCGCGCCGCCGATCTGCCCACCGAAGTCCTGGCGGGCGAGGCCGCGCTCGAGCAGGTTGCCGCGGCCGCGGAAACGGATGCCGTGATGGCGGCGATCGTCGGCGCCGCCGGCCTGCGGCCGACGCTCGCCGCGGTGCGCGCCGGCAAGCGCGTGCTGCTCGCCAACAAGGAAGCGCTGGTGATGGCGGGCGCAGTCTTCATGGCGGAAGTGCGCAAATCGGGCGCCGTCGTGCTGCCGATCGACAGCGAGCACAACGCGGTCTTCCAATCCCTGCCGGCGGATTTCGGCGGCGATCTCGACGGTCGCGGCGTGCGCCGCCTGCTGCTCACCGCGTCGGGCGGGCCGTTTCGCGCCGTGCCGATCGAGCGCCTGGCGGGCGTCACGCCGGCGCAGGCGTGCGCCCATCCCAATTGGAGCATGGGCCGCAAGATCTCCGTCGACTCGGCTACGATGATGAACAAGGGCCTCGAGGTCATCGAGGCGCATTGGCTGTTCGGCGCGGCGCCGGACCGCATCGACGTCGTGATCCATCCGCAGAGCGTGATCCATTCGCTGGTCGAGTATGTCGATGGCTCGGTGCTCGCGCAGCTGGGCAATCCCGACATGCGCACGCCGATCGCGCACGCTCTGGCCTATCCGGAACGGATCGAAGCGGGCGTCGCGCCGCTCGACTTGTTCCAGGTGGCGCAGCTGACGTTCGAGCGTCCGGACCTGGATCGCTTTCCCTGCCTCAAGCTCGCCCATCGCGCGCTGGCGGCGGGGAACAATGCGCCCGCGGTGCTGAACGCGGCGAACGAGGTCGCGGTGGCGGCCTTCCTCGACGGCCGCCTGCCGTTCCTGCGCATCGCCGAGGTGATCGGCGCCGCGCTCGACGCCGTTCCGGTCGCGCCGGTTTCCGACTTGCCGGCGGTTCTCGCGGCCGATTCCGCGGGACGCGGGGCGGCGCTCGCCGCGCTGCGGTGACGCCATGAGCCTCGGCGGGTTCCTCTGGTACCTCGGAGCATTCGCCGTCGCCTTGGGCATCCTCATCGTCGTTCACGAGTTCGGCCACTTCGTGGTGGCGCGGCTGTGCGGCGTCAAGGTGCTGCGCTTTTCCGTCGGCTTCGGCAAGGTGCTGTTGTCGCGCCGCTGGGGCAAGGACAAGACCGAATGGTCGCTGTCGGCCTTTCCGCTCGGCGGCTACGTCAAGATGCTCGACGAGCGCGAGGGACCGGTGGCCGCGGAAGAAGCGCATCGCGCCTTCAACCACCAGGGACTCGGCCGGCGCGCCCTGATCGTGCTGGCCGGGCCCGTCGCGAATCTGCTGCTGGCCGTCGCGATCTACTGGGGCGTCTATCTGCAGGGCACCGAGGAGCTGAGGCCGATACTGGGCAAGCCGGCGGCCGGCAGCATCGCCGAACGGGCGGGGGTGCAGGAGCAGGAGACGGTGCGCGCGGTCGCGGGCGACGCCGTCGAGACCTGGCAGGATCTGCGCTGGGAACTCATCCGGCAGGCGGTCAACCGCGCCGCGGTCAAGCTGGAAGTCGCGAACCCGAAGGGCGAGATCGCCTTCCATACGCTCGACCTCGGCGAACTGCCGAGCAGCGCGCTCGAGGGCGACCTGCCCGCGCAGCTCGGTCTCAGGCTGTTCTGGCCGCGCCTGCCGGCGGTCATCGGCCAGGTCGCCGCGGGCTCGCCGGGCGCCGCCGCCGGCATCGCGCCGGGCGACCGGGTGACCGCGATCGACGGTCGCCCGGTCGACGGCTGGACCGAGCTTGCGACGGCGATACGCGAAGCGCCGGGCAAGGCCTTGCGGCTGGAAATCCGGCGCGGCGCAGAAGCGAAGACGATCGGCGTCGTGCCTTCCGCGGTGCAGGAAGCCGGCAAGACGATCGGACGCATCGGCATCGCGGTGCGCGAGCAGCCGGGCATGCATGCCGACATGCTGGTGCTGGTCAAGCTCGGGCCCGTCGCCGCGCTGCAGCGCGCCGCCGCACAGACGTGGGACACGTCGGTGTTCACCTTGCGCATGATCGGCCGCATGGTGATCGGCGAGCTCTCCTGGAGAAACGTTTCGGGACCGGTGACGATCGCCGACTACGCGGGACAGTCGGCGCGCATGGGACTCGGGCATTACCTCAAGTTTCTCGCCCTCATCAGCATCAGTCTCGGCGTGCTCAATCTGCTCCCCATCCCCATCTTGGATGGAGGGCATTTGTTGTATTATCTCGCCGAGCTCATCAAAGGCGGACCCTTGTCGGAGCGCGTCATGGAGATCGGCCAGCAGGTCGGGCTGGCGATCCTGATGCTGCTCATGGCGTTTGCCTTTTACAACGATATCAACCGTCTCATTTCGGGTTGAACGAATGAAAAAAACAATCCTCGCCGGATTGATGGCGACGCTGTTCGCGACGACGGCATCCGCATTCGACCCCTTCGTGGTCAAGGACATCCGCATCGAAGGCATCCAGCGCACCGAAGCGGGTACCGTGTTCAGCTACCTGTCGGTGAAAGTCGGCGACACCCTGAGCGACGACAAGGCGGCCCAGGCGGTCAAGAGCCTCTATGCCACGGGGTTCTTCAAGGACGTTCGGCTCGAGATCGAGGGGCAGGTCCTGGTCGTCATCGTCGAGGAACGCCCTGCCATCGCCTCGATCGATTTCGTCGGCATGAAGGCCTTCAAGAAGGAAGACGTGCTGAAGTCGCTGAAGGACGTCGGCCTCGCCGAGTCGCGCATCTTCGACCGCTCTCTGCTGGAGCGCGCCGAGCAGGAGCTCAAGCGGCAGTACCTGGGCTTCGGCCACTACGCGGCGCAGATCACCACCACGGTGACGCCGCTGGAGCGCAACCGCGTCGGCATCAACTTCGCCGTCGACGAAGGCGAGAAGGCGCGCATCAAGCAGATCAACATCGTCGGCGCCAACTCCTTCAAGGAAGGCGAGCTGCTCGACCTGTTCGTGCTGCGCACGCCGAACTGGCTGACCTGGTACACCAAGAACGACCAGTACTCGAAGCAGAAGCTTTCCGGCGACCTCGAATCGCTGCGCTCGTTCTACCTCGATCGCGGCTATCTCGAATTCGCCATCGATTCGACGCAGGTTTCGATCTCTCCGGACAAGCAGGATATCTACATCACGATCAGCGTGACCGAAGGCGAGCGCTACGCGATCTCGGCGGTGAAGCTGGCCGGCGACCTGCTGCTGCCCGAGGCGGAACTCACCAAGCTGGTGACGGTGAAGCCCGGCGACACCTATTCGCGCGAGAGGATGACCGAGACGACCAAGGCGATCGGCGACCGCCTCAGCAACGAAGGCTACGCCTTCGCCAACGTCAACGCCGCGCCGGAGATCGACAAGGAAAAGCGCCAGGTGGCGTTCACCATCTTCCTCGACCCCGGCAAGCGCGTGCATGTGCGCCGCATCAACGTCGCCGGCAACACGCGGACGCGCGACGAGGTGATCCGGCGCGAGATGCGCCAGATCGAAGGCGCCTGGTACGAAGGCGACAAGATCACCCAGTCGAAGATGCGCATCGACAACCTCGGCTACTTCGATGAAGTCACCGTCGAAACGCCTGCGGTCCCTGGCGTCAACGACCAGGTGGACGTCAACGTGGGGGTGAAGGAAAAGCCCACCGGCAACGTCATGGTCGGCGCGGGCTTCTCCTCCACGGACAAGATATCCCTGTCCGGCTCGATCCAGCAGGAGAACCTGTTCGGCAGCGGCAAGACGGTCGGCGTGCAGCTCAACACCAGCAAGTACTACAAGACCTACGGCTTCTCCTACACCGATCCGTACTACACCATCGACGGCATCTCGCGCGGCTTCGACGTCTATCACCGCACGACGAACACCGCCGGTCTGGCACTTGGCACCTACGGCGCCATGTCGACCGGCGGCGGCGTGCGCTGGGGCATGCCGCTCGGCGAGAAGGATTTCTTCCGTTTCGGCCTGTCGCTCGATTCCACGACGTTCGACCTCAATGCGACCTCGCCGCAGGTCTGGCAGGACTACGTCACCAAGTTCGGCAGCACCACGAATGCGGTGCTGGGCTCCGCGGGCTGGGCCCGCAACACCATCGACAGCCGCATCTATCCTACCAGGGGAACCAGCTTCGGCGTGGGCGGCGAGGTCACGCTGCCGGGCAGCAACGTCAGGTACGTCCGGCTAAGCGGCCAGGCGACGCGTTATTTCCCGATAACCAGGGACCATACCCTGATGCTGAGCGGGAACATCGGCGAAGTCGCGGCGTTTGGGGGCAAGCAGGTTCCCTTCACCAAGGACTTCTATGCCGGCGGCATCGGCTCGGTGCGCGGCTTCCAAACCTCCTCGCTCGGCCCGGTGGACGCCAGCGGCAACCGGCTCGGCGGCACCAAGCTGCTCACCGGCTCGGCCGAATACCTGTTCCCCATGCCCGGCATGGGCAAGGACAAGTCGGTGCGCCTGAGCGGTTTCATTGACGCCGGCCAGGTCTGGGGCTACGGCGTGCCGATCAAACTCGGCGATCTGCGCTACAGTGTCGGCCTCGGAGTGTCCTGGTCGTCGCCGTTCGGTCCGTTGAAGTTCAGCTTCGCCAAGCCGCTCAACGCCAAGACGGACGACAAGATCCAGGGTCTGCAATTCACCATGGGCACCGCGTTTTGATTGGACAGATTTTGGGGAAGACTATGTTGAACAAGATTCTCTTCGCCTGCGTCTCCGTCGGTCTCCTCGTCTCGGCCGCTTCGGCCGAGGCGGACATGAAGATCGGATTCGTCAACGGCCAGCGCGTCATCAACGAGTCGCCGCAGGCGATGAAGGCGAAGAAGAAGATCGAGAAGGAATTCGAGAAGCGCGACCAGGACCTGCAGAAGATGGCCAAGCAGCTGCAGGGCATGCAGGAGGATCTCGAGAAGAACTCGTCGGTGATGGCCGAATCGGCGCGCCACGCCAAGGAGCGCGAGTTCAACGACCTCAACCGCGACTTCCAGCGCAAGCAGCGCGAGTTCCGCGAGGACCTGAACCTGCGGCAGAACGAAGAGATGGCCGCGATCTACGAGAACGTGAACAAGATCATCAAGAAGGTCGCGGAATCCGAGAAGTTCGATCTGATCGTCCAGGAAGCCGTCTATTTCAGCCCGAAGATCGACATCACCGACAGGGTGATCAAGGCGCTCGGAGACGGCTCGAACTCCAAGTAAGGCAGTGTCGACC
>DAIDAU010000469.1 GCA_027310465.1 Rhodocyclaceae bacterium | reverse complement strand
CGTTGGCGGCGACCATGAATTCCACGCTTTCCAGGCCGTAGGCCGCCGGTTCCGCCAGCGTCTCGAAGGCGATCTCGAAGCGGCCGCCGGCCATCGCGAGTTGCTGCATCAACGCGGTGACCGCTTTCGAGAGCTCGGCCGCCGCCTTCCTGCGCGCCGCGCCGAGCTTCTGCGCCGCGGAGCGATAGGCTTCGAGCGCCTCCGCTTCGCGCTGCGCCAGCGCCTCGGGATCGGCGGAAAGACGCAACTCTTCGAGCCGCGCGCGCAAGCGCTCTAGCGTCTCGCCGAGTTCCTCCGGCGCCACGCGATGCTTGCGCGCGGCCGACATCACCGCTTCGATGCGCGCTTCCAGTTCGGCGAGGCGGCCGGGATCGACTTCGAGCCGCTCGCGGTAGCGCGCCAGCGCGTGGACGGCTTCCGACAGCTGGATGCGCGCGCCTTCGAGCAACTCGACCGGATCGTTCAAGGCGGCGTCGTGATCGACGAGATGCGAAAGGCGGTTGGCCGCCTGGTCGAGCAAGGCGCCCGCCGCGGCATCGGATTCGTCGAGCAGCGCCAGCGCGCCTTCGACGCCCTCGATCAGGCTGACCGCGTGGGCCAGGCGCCGGTGCTCGGCGTTTTCCTCCGCCCAGCGCGCGGCATCGAACTCCAGCGCCTCGAGCTCGCGCACCTGGAACTCGGTCATCTCGCGCTCGCGCTGCGTGGCCGCGGCATCGCGCGAGGCCGATTCGCGCGCGGCGCGCAGCGCGCGCCAGGCATGGAAGCGTTCCGCCACCGTCTTCGCGGTTTCCAGCTTCCCGGCGCGCGCATCGAGCAGCTGCCGCTGCGCCTCGGCCTTGAGCAGCGACAGGTGTGCATGCTGGCCGTGGATGTCGGCGAGAAACGCCGCCGCTTCGCGCAGCTGGCCGGCCGTCGCCGGCATGCCGTTGAGATAGGCGCGCGAGCGGCCGCCGGCGTCGATCACGCGGCGCACCAGCAGGCTGTCCTCGGCCTCGAAATCGTTGGCGCGCAGCCATGCGGCAAGCGGACCGTGCGGCGGCGCATCGAACTCCGCGGCGATCTCCGCGCGGGCGCATTGGGGACGCACCACGGCCGCCTCGGCGCGTTCGCCGAGCACCAGGGACAGGGCGTCGACGAGGATGGACTTGCCGGCGCCGGTCTCGCCCGTGAGCGCGCCGAAGCCGCCGGCGAACTCGAGCTCGAGCCGATCGACGATGACGTAGTCGCTGATGAAAAGCCGGCGCAGCATGAGCTCGTCGGCTAAGGATGCTTCGCCACAGCGCTCCAGTGCAGCTTTTCGCGCAGCATGGCGAAGTAGCTGTAGCCGGGCGGATGCAGCAGGGTCACCGAATGGCGGGAACGCCCGATGCGCACGCGGTCGCCGGCGCGCGCATCGAAGCGCGCCTGGCCGTCGAAGTGCACGCGGCCGTCGTGCGGCGCGATCAGCGACAGATCGACGTGGCTCTCGTCGCTGATGGTGATCGGACGGTAGGACAGCGCATGCGGACACAGCGGCACCACCGCGATGCCGGCGATCGCCGGCTGCAGGATCGGGCCGTTGGCCGAGAGCGCGTAGGCCGTCGAGCCCGTCGGCGTCGCGACGATCATGCCGTCGGCGCGCAGCACGTAGAGGAATTCGCCGTCCACCTCGACGGTCATCTCGATCATGCGGCCGAGATCGCCCTTGTTGAGCACGACATCGTTCAAGGCGATGGTGTGGAACACGCGCGCGCCGTCGCGCACCACCTCGGCCTCGAGCAGGAAGCGCTGCTCCGAAGTGAAGCGGCCGGCCAGCAGCTCCTCGACGCTGGGCAGCATCTCGTCGAGGGCGATGTCCGTCATGAAGCCCAGGCGCCCCTGGTTCACGCCGACCAGCGGCACCTCGCTTTCGGCCAGGCGGCGCGCCGAATGGAGCATGGTGCCGTCGCCGCCGAGCACGACGGCGACATCGGCCGATTCGCCGATCGCCTCGTAGCTGGCGACCTCGTAGCCGTCGAAGCCGTCGGGACCGACCGACGCCGCCGTCCCCTCCTCGATCAGCACGCGGACGCCGCGCTGGCGCAGAAAGGCCGACAGCACCCGGAGCGACTCGGCCACCTCGGGGCTGCGATACTTGCCGATCAGCGCGGCAGTGCGGATTTGCTTCGCGGGCATGGAAGCGGATTAAACCATAAAGCCAAATGGCTTTTGGCTTTCGACGGCGCGATCTTGGCTACAATTGGCGCATGCTCGACAAGCGCGCCCAAACCCTGCTCAAGACGCTGATAGAACACTACATCGCCGAGGGCCAGCCGATTGGGTCGCGCACCCTGTCCCGCCATTCGGGACTCGACCTCTCGCCGGCGACGATACGCAACGTCATGTCGGACCTCGAGGAGGCCGGCTTCATCGCCAGTCCCCATACTTCCGCCGGCCGCATCCCGACGGCGCGCGGCTACCGCCTGTTCGTCGATACCCTGCTGACCGTCAGGCCGCTCGGCCAGCAGGACCTCTCCGACATCAAGGAGGCCATCCAGCCGGACCAGCCGCTGCGCGTGCTCAACCACGCCTCGCAACTGCTCTCCCAGCTCACGCATTTCGCCGGCGTCGTCATCGCGCCGCGCCGCGCGCTGCCGCGCATCCGCCAGATCGAGTTCGTCAGCCTCTCGGACAAGCGCGTGCTGCTGATCATCGTGACGGCCGACGGCGAGGTGCAGAACCGCATCCTGTTCACCCAGCGCTCGTACAACCCGTCGGAACTGGTCGAGGCGGCGAACTACCTGAACCAGAACTGCGTCGGCCTCGATTTCGAGCAGATTCGCGTCCGCGTGCAGGCGGAACTGCGGCAGCTCTCGTCCGACATGTCGGAGCTCATGAGCGCGGCCGTCGAGGTCGGCAGCCAGGCGGCCACCGAGGCCGCGGCGCAGACGCTGGTCAGCGGCGAGAAGAACCTCCTCGACGTCGACGATCTCGCTTCCAACATGGCGCGGCTGCGCCAGCTGTTCGCGCTGTTCGAGCAGCGCACCTCGCTGGCGCAACTGCTCGAGCTGTCGCATCGCGCCGATGGCGTGCAGGTCTTCATCGGCGGCGAATCGGGCATCGCGCCGCTCGACGAATGCAGCGTGGTGGCCGCGCCCTACGAAGTCGACGGCAAGCTGGTCGGCACCATCGGCGTCGTCGGCCCGACGCGCATGGCTTACGAGCGCGTCATCCCGCTGGTGGACATCACCGCGAAGCTGCTGACGAGCGCGCTCAGCGGCCCATGACCACGCGCGCCGCGATCCTGCTCGCCAATCTCGGCACGCCGGAAGCTCCCACCGCACCCGCGCTGCGCCGCTACCTCGCCGAGTTTCTCGGCGACCGCCGCGTCGTCGATCTGCCGCGCTGGCTGTGGTGGCCGATCCTGCACGGCTTCATCCTCCGCACGCGGCCGGCGCAGTCGGCGCGCAAGTACGAAAAGATCTGGATGGCGGAGGGCTCGCCGCTGAAGGTGCACACCGAGCGCCAGGCCAAGCTGCTGCGCGGCCTGTTCGGCTTGGCGGGCGACCAGGAGACCATCGTCGCCTGGGCGATGCGCTACGGCGAGCCGGCGATCGGTCCGGCGCTCGACCGGCTGGCCGCGCAAGGCGCCGAGCCCATCGTCGTCGTGCCGCTCTACCCGCAGTACGCCGGCAGCACCACGGCGAGCGTCTATGACGCCGTCTCGGCCTGGCGCAAGGGGCGGCGCAAGCCGCCGCGTCTCATCCCCATCCGCGACTACGGCGACCATCCCGGCTACATCGGTGCGCTGGCCGCCAGCGTGCGCGAGCACTGGCAGGTGCACGGCCGTCCCGACAAGCTGGTGATGAGCTTTCACGGCATCCCGAAGCGCGCCGTCGAGCAGGGCGACCCCTACGCCGACCAATGCCGCCGCAGCGCAGAGCTCCTCGCCGAAGCGCTGCGACTGGAAGCCGACGCCTGGCAGATGACCTTCCATTCGCGCTTCGGCCGCGCCGAATGGCTGCAGCCCTACACCCAGCCGACGCTCGAGGCGCTGGCGCGCAGCGGCACGAAGCGCGTCGACGTCATGTGCCCCGGTTTCGCCACCGATTGCCTCGAGACGCTGGAAGAAATCGGCATGGAATGCCGCGACGCGTTCCTCGCGGCCGGCGGCGCGGAATTCCGCTACATCCACTGCCTCAACGAACGCCCGGACTGGATCGCCGCGCTGGCGGCGATCGTGCGCGAACAGCTGCGCGCTTGAATTCGGCCGCGCCGAACCTATCAGCAACGTCTGATATTTGGAGCGCGCCATGAGCGATTCATCGATCGTCGTCTGTCCCCACTGCCATTCCCCCAACCGCGTTCCGATGTCGGCTCGCTGGTGCGGTGGATCAGAAGTTCCATGAGGTAATCGGCGCATCGCGTTGTTTTCCCTGAAACCACAAAACCAAGATATTTCTTTTTACGACAATGACTTAAGCAATCGCTGCAACTGCCGATAACCGTCAGGACGGCGTCAGCCAGGCGCCAACCGATGGAGCCGACCATGAAGATCGTCAGTTCAGCCGTAGCGATGCAAAGCCGGCACGCCTCGATCCAGCGTACCGAGGAAAGCCAAAGCCTGCGCGCCTGGGTGACGCCGCCGCCGCAGCCCGCATCGGCGCCGATGTCGGCGCCGCCCCCCGCCGCGCCGGCGGCGGCCGGCAGCGCCCAAGACAGCCAAACCACGGATGCGGCGAACTGGCGCCTGCTTCTCATCAAGGCCTTCATCGAATGGCTGACGGGCAAGCCGGTCAAGCTGTTCGATGCCAGCCAGTTGAAGGACGCCGGCACGAGCGCCGCCGCCGTCTCCGCACCGCCTGCGCCGCCCGCGACGCCTGCGCCTTCCGCGCCGCCCCGCGCCGGCTTCGGCCTCGAGTACGACTACCATGCGTCCCGCCAGGAAATCGAGGAGACGGATTTCGCGGCGCAGGGACGGGTGACGACGGCGGACGGCCGCGAGGTCGATTTCGCCCTCGACGTCGAGATGTCGCGCAGCTTCAGCGAACAGACCGACGTAAGCCTGCGCGCCGGCGACGCCGCGCGGCGCGCCGATCCTCTGGTCGTCAACCTCGGCGGTTCCCCCGCCCAGCTCTCGGCCGAGCGCACGAGCTTCGATCTCAATGCCGACGGCAAGACCGAGAACGTTCCGCTGTTGGCCGGCGGCGGCGCCTATCTGGCGCTCGACCTCAACGGCAACGGCAGGATCGATTCCGGCGCGGAGCTGTTCGGGCCATCCACCGGGTCCGGCTTCGGCGAACTGGCGAAGTACGACTCGGACGGCAACGGCTGGATCGACGAGAACGACCCGATCTTCAAGCAGCTGCGCCTGTGGCAGCCCGCGGCGAACGGAGACGGCCAGCTGTCCGCCCTGCAGGACCAGAACGTCGGCGCCCTGTTCCTCGGCCGCTCGGACACGTCGTTCCAGCTGCGCGGCGCGCAGAACGAGGATCTCGGAGCCGTCCGCACCACCGGCTTGTACCTGGCGGAATCGGGCCAGGCGGGAAGCATCCAGCAGGTCGATCTCACCGCCTGACATCACCGTTTCGGACGGCCTGCCCAAGGTAGGAATATTCCGCTTTTTTGACCCAACTGCCGGCAGGGTTTGGGATAAACTGACCCGCGTTTTATCCTCGCCGGAGCTTTTCTTATGCCTCGCTTTTCCGATATGAAGATCTGGATACGGTTGACCGCCGCCATCTGGCTAGTCCTGGTGGTCGCATGGTCCGGGATGATCTTCTGGGAAAGCGCGTCGAACAGGGAGACGGCCATCCACCAGGCACAAGCGTTCTCGCTCTCGATGCACGAGGCGACGCTCGCCGGCCTGACCGGCATGATGATCACCGGCACAGTGGGCCAGCGCGAGGTCTTTCTCGACCAGATCAAGCAGCTCTCGATCATCCGCGACCTCAAGGTGATCCGCGGCGAGGCGGTGATCAAGATCTTCGGCCCGGGCACGGCGAAGGACGACACCCGGCCCGACGAGATCGAGCAGCAGGTCCTCAAGACCGGCCAGGAATACAGCGACGTCCAGTCGGACGACAAGGGCGAATACCTGCGTGTCGTGCGGCCCGCCCTCGCCAGCACCAACTACCTCGGCAAGAACTGCATCATGTGCCATCTGGTGCCTGAAAAGACCGTGCTGGGCGTCGTCAGCATGAAGATCTCGCTCGATCACGTCGAGGCAGCGGTCCATGCCCAGGAGATCAAGTCGTTCATGGCCGCGGTCGGCGTCAGCCTGTTCATGCTCGGCTTCATCTGGTTCTTCATTCGCAACGTCGTCACGGTGCCGCTCGAGCACATGGTCGCGGGCCTGCGCGACATCGCCAGCGGCGAAGGCGACCTGACGCGGCGGCTCGAAGTGAAGGGCCAGGACGAGATCGGCCAGGCTTCCTCGACCTTCAACGCCATGATGGTGAAATTCTCGGACCTGGTGCGCCACGTCAGCGACTCCGCCGGCCGCGTCTCTTCCGCCGCCCATGGCCTGACGGTCGGCGCCGACAAGGTCAGCGACGGCTCGCGCCGCCAGGACCAGATGTCCACGGCCGCGGCAGGCGCGGTCGAGCAGGTCGTCTCGAGCATCTCCGACATCGCCGACAGCACCGAGCGCGTCCACGAGCAGTCGCGCGAAAGCGAGCGCCGCTCAGCCGAAGGCAACCAGAGCCTGTCCAAGCTGATCGGCGAAGTCGAACTGGTCGAGGGCACGGTCAAGCAGATCGCCGAATCGGTCAACCAGTTCGTCACCAGCACGGCCGCGATCACCGACATGACGCGAGAGGTGAAGGACATCGCCGACCAGACCAACCTGCTCGCGCTCAACGCCGCCATCGAGGCGGCACGCGCCGGCGAACAGGGTCGCGGCTTCGCCGTGGTGGCCGACGAGGTGCGCAAGCTCGCCGAAAAGTCGTCGGCCTCCGCGAGCGAGATCGACGCCATCACGCGCAGCCTGACCCAGCAGTCGGACGCGGTGGCCGGCGCGATCGAAAACGGCCTCGCCCATATCGCGTCGAGCCAGAAGTCGGTCGAGACGGTGGCCGAAGTCCTCGCCGCCGCCAGCAGTTCGGTGACCGAAGTCGGCCATGGCCTCGACACCATCGCCGCCGCCACCGAGGAACAGCGGCGCGTATTCACCGACGTGGCGCACAACATCGAATCGATCGCGACGATGGCCCGCGACAACAGCACCGCGGTCGAGCAGACCTCCGAGTCCGCACGCCAGCTCGAGGAGCTCGCCAACAACCTGCAGAGCGCCGTCGGCCGCTTCAAGACCTGATCCGCGATCGCCAGGCGCGACTGCGATGCCGGAGCCGCATTTTCTGCGGCACTGCACTTGAAACCCCCGCGAGCGTCCCCATAGTCCAACAGGTTTATCGACTAGGGACGCATCCATGCAGGACCAAACGCCTGAATCCTTGCCTCAGCCCGAAGCCGGGGCGCCCGCCGCCGCCGTGGCCCCGGAAGCCCCGGCCCAGGCCGACAGCACGCCCAGCCTCGAGGATCTGCTGAAGGCCGCCGAGCTCAAGGCCGCCGAGCATCACGACGCCTGGCTGCGCGCCAAGGCGGAAACCGAGAACACGCGCCGCCGCGCCCAGGAGGACATCGCCCGGGCCGGCAAATTCGCCAGCGAGAAATTCGCCACCGAGATGCTCGCCGTCAAGGACAGCCTCGAAGCGGCGCTGACCAACGGGAACCAGGGCGCCGATGCGCTGAAGGCCGGCGTCGAGCTGACGCTCAAGCAACTCGCCGCGGCCTTCGAGAAGTCGAACCTCGCCGAGATCAACCCGGTGAACGAGAAGTTCGACCCGCATCGCCACCAGGCCATCAGCCAGATCGAAACGGAGGGCGAGCCGAACCGCGTCGTCAACGTCCTGCAGAAGGGTTATGCGCTGCACGATCGCGTCATCCGGCCCGCCCTGGTGGTGGTCTCGAAGGCGAAAGGCGCCTGAAGAGGCTTGAACTTGCGGCGAAAAGCCCCATTTGCACACCAGCTTAGCTTTTACCGAATTCAGCAAAAGGAAACGAACATGGGCAAGATCATCGGCATCGACCTCGGCACCACGAACAGCTGCGTCGCCATCATGGAAGGCGGCAAGCCCAAGGTCATCGAGAACTCGGAAGGCGCGCGCACCACGCCGTCCATCGTCGCCTACACCGAGGACGGCGAAATCCTCTGCGGCGCCTCCGCCAAGCGCCAGGCCGTCACCAACGCCAAGAACACGATGTTCGCGGTCAAGCGCCTGATCGGCCGCCGCTTCGAAGAGAAGGAAGTGCAGAAGGACATCGACCTGATGCCCTTCAAGATCGTCAAGGCCGACAACGGCGACGCCTGGGTGCAGGTGCGCGACAAGAAGATGGCGCCGCCGCAGGTCTCCGCCGAAGTACTGCGCAAGATGAAGAAGACCGCCGAAGATTATCTCGGCGAGGAAGTCACCGAAGCCGTCATCACGGTGCCCGCCTACTTCAACGACAGCCAGCGCCAGGCCACCAAGGACGCCGGCCGCATCGCCGGCCTCGAGGTCAAGCGCATCATCAACGAGCCGACCGCGGCGGCGATCTCCTTCGGCCTCGACAAGCAGGAAGGCGACCGCAAGATCGCGGTGTTCGACTTGGGCGGCGGCACCTTCGACATCTCCATCATCGACATCGCCGAGATCGAGGGCGAGCACCAGTTCGAGGTGCTGTCGACCAACGGCGACACCTTCCTCGGCGGCGAGGACTTCGATCAGCGCATCATCGATTACATCGTCACCGAGTTCAAGAAGGAACAGGGCGTCGACCTCAAGAACGACGTGCTGGCGCTGCAGCGCCTCAAGGAAGCGGCCGAGAAGGCCAAGATCGAACTGTCCTCCAACCAGCAGACCGAGATCAACCTGCCCTACATCACTGCCGACGCGTCGGGTCCGAAGCACCTGGCGATGAAGATCACGCGCGCTAAGTTCGAGTCGCTCGTCGATGAGCTGATCGAGCGCTGCGTCGCGCCCTGCCGCACCGCCATCAAGGACGCCGGCGTCAAGGTCGAGGACATCGGCGACGTCATCCTGGTCGGCGGCATGACGCGCATGCCGAAGGTGCAGGAGAAGGTCAAGGAACTGTTCGGCAAGGAGCCGCGCAAGGATGTGAACCCGGACGAGGCCGTCGCCATCGGCGCCTCCATCCAGGGCGGCGTTCTGCAGGGCGAGGTCAAGGACGTGCTGCTGCTCGACGTCACGCCGCTGAGCCTGGGTATCGAAACGCTGGGCGGCGTCATGACCAAGCTGATCCAGAAGAACACCACCATCCCGACCAAGACCAGCCAGGTGTTCTCGACCGCCGACGACAACCAGTCGGCCGTGACCATCCATGTGATGCAGTGCGAGCGCGAGATGGCCGCCGGCAACAAGAGCCTCGGCCAGTTCAACCTCTCCGACATCCCGCCGGCGCCGCGCGGCATGCCGCAGATCGAGGTCACCTTCGACATCGACGCCAACGGCATCCTGCACGTCTCGGCCAAGGACAAGGGCACGGGCAAGGAGAACAAGATCACCATCAAGGCGAACTCCGGCCTCTCCGAGGACGAGATCAAGCGCATGGTGGCCGACGCCGAGACGCACGCCGAGGAAGACAAGAAGGCGCACGAGCTCGTCGAAGTGCGCAACCAGCTCGACGCTCTCGTGCACTCGGTGAAGAAGGCGCTGCACGATCACGGCGACAAGATCGACGCCGACGAGAAGGCCAAGATCGAGGCCGCGATCAAGGACGCCGAGACCGCCGTCAAGGAGAGCAACGACAAGGCGACGCTGGAAGCCAAGTCGGAGGCGCTGGCGCTGGCCTCGCAGAAGCTGGGCGAGAAGATCTACGCGCAGCAGCAGGCGGGCGGCGCGGCGCCGGGCGGGGAAGCCGGCGCCGGCGAGCCGGCCGGCGGCGGCGAAGGCAAGAAGAAGGACGAGGCGGACGTCGTGGACGCCGAGTTCACGGAAGTCAAAGACAAGAAAGGTTAATTCGACGCGCTTTGCGCGACGGATTAACTGGCCGAGTTGAAGCGGACGCGGAAGGCGCGCCGCTTAACTCGGCCGTTTTTGCATGGTGGCGGGGATAGGCTGATATGGCAAAACGGGATTACTACGAAGTGCTGGGCGTCAATCGGGACGCTTCCGGGGACGAGATCAAGAAGGCCTATCGCAAGCTCGCGATGAAGCACCATCCGGACCGCAATCCGGACAACCCCAAGGCCGAGGAGCATTTCAAGGAAGCCAAGGAAGCCTACGAGATCCTCTCCGACCAGAAGAAGCGCGCCGCCTACGACCCGTTCGGCCACGCCGGCGTCGATCCCTCCGCCGGCGCGGGCTTCAACGGCGCCGGCATGGGCGGCTTCGCCGACGCCTTCTCCGACATCTTCGGCGACATCTTCGGCGGCGGGCGCGGCGGGCGATCCAACGTCTATCGCGGCGCCGACCTCCGCTACAACCTCGAGATCACGCTCGAGGAAGGCGCGCGCGGCACCGAGACGCGCATCCGCATCCCGACCATGGCCGAGTGCGATGCGTGCAAGGGCAGCGGCGCCAAGAAAGGCACCGCCCCCTCGGTCTGCCCGACCTGCGGCGGCCACGGCCAGGTGCGCATGCAGCAGGGCTTCTTCTCGATCCAGCAGACCTGTCCGAAATGCCACGGCACCGGGCGCTTCATCGCCGACCCCTGCCCCTCCTGCCACGGCGCCGGGCGCGTCAAGCAGCACAAGACGCTGTCGGTGAAGATTCCGCCGGGCATCGACGAAGGCGATCGCATCCGGTTGTCGGGCGAGGGCGAGCCGGGCGTGAACGGCGGCCCGCCGGGCGATCTCTACGTGCAGATCCACCTCAAGCCGCACCCGGTGTTTCAGCGCGACCACGACGATCTGCACTGCGAGATGCCGGTGAGCTTCGCCACCGCGGCGCTCGGCGGCGAGATCGAGATTCCGACGCTCGAAGGCGTCGCGCGCATCAAGGTGCCGCCGGAAACGCAGACGGGCAAGGTGTTCCGCCTGCGCGGCAAGGGCATCAAGGGCGTGCGCTCGATCAGCCACGGCGATCTCCTCTGCCATGTCGTCATCGAGACGCCGGTCAATCTCACCGACGAGCAGAAGCAGCTGTTGCGCCAGTTCGAGGAGATCAGCCAGGGCAACGCGGCGCGCCACAACCCGCGCGCCAAAGGCTGGATGGACCGCGTCAAGGAATTCTTCGCGAGCTAGCAGCGCCCCGCTCACCCGCGCTCCGACGCCGCTGACCCTTTCCCGGGAAACCGCACCCGAACGACCAACCCGGTCCCGGATGGCGGATCGGAAAACTCCAGCTGCGCACCGTGCGCCATCGCGATCTCGTCCACGATCGCCAGCCCCAGGCCGCATCCCTCCGTCTGCGTCGCGAGCCGGAAGAAGCGCTGGCGTACCTTCTCGCGAAACTCCGCGGGAATGCCCGGCCCGGTGTCCTCGACCTCTACCATGCTGGCGTCGCCTTCGCGCCACACCCGCACCGTGACGGAGCCGCCCGCCGGCGTGTAGCGGATCGCGTTGTCCACCAGGTTCGCCAGCAACTCGCGGATGAGGAAAGTGCTGCCGCGCACCGTGGCGTCCTCCAGCTCGAACACCGGCTCGAGGCCGTGATCGACGGCGCGCATCACCCAGTCGCCGGCGAGATCGGTGACGAGCTGTTTGAGGCGGACCTCGTCGTGGGTTTCCTCCGCCGCATGGATATTCTCGGCGCGCGCCAGCGCGAGCAGCTGGTTGGCGAGCCGCGTCGTGCGTTCGGCCGCGGCCAGCAGCTCGTCGAAGGTTGCGACCGAAACCTTCTCGGGATCGCATTGCGCCAGTTCGATG
>DAIDAU010000468.1 GCA_027310465.1 Rhodocyclaceae bacterium | reverse complement strand
ACTTTGACCCACGCCGGCTGATCGCGCCAGTAGTCCTTGCGGTACTGGCGGACGGCTGCTGCGAGAATTGCGCTCGGGTCCTCCCAAGCTCTCTGGCGCTCGGCCTCCCGCGTTTCGTCGACGATCCACGCCCACGGGATGATGCGATTCTCGCGCGCATACACAAGTTGCTCGCTGACGCGCTGCGTCGACGCCTTGCTCATGTCGCGGATGACACCCGCGACGAACAGGCGATAGCAGACGGCGCGAACGCTGGCCGGCTGGATGTCGCTCAAGATTGCGTGGGCGGCGTCGACCAACGCCAGCGATTTCGCGGACTTGCCGCGACCCTTTTGGGCAAACTGCTTGGTGGTCAGCATAACGCTCACTCGGCCAGCGCCTTGCGCAGGTCGCCGACGTTGAAGCCAGTAACCCGCTCCGACAGCTTCTTGGGCTTGAGCTTGCCGCGGCGAGCCATGCGCCACACGGTTGCCGCGGAGCAGCCGAACAGTGCCTCGACTACCGGCTGGCGGACATGCGCGGAATCAGGGAGCGAATCGAATTGGGCGAGTGCGTCGGGCACGGCGCCCGTGGTGGTGCGTTGAGCCATGTTGTTGCCCTTTCTGAGGCATGATTAACATGGCGGATTCTCCGTATGCCGGGCGGCGGTGTCCGGGAGGTTTTCCAGCGGTTACGTCGGGAAATCTTCCCGCCTTATGGGCTAGTCGGGAGCGGCCGCATTCTTCTTGACGGCCTCGTAATCCAAGTCAGGCAGGTCAAAAATGACAGATGCCGTGGTAGTCACGACGCCGTGCATGGGTCGCCCGTAGTGCCGGCGCAGATAGCTGGACAAATGGCGGACGAAGTAATGCACTTCGGCGTTGACCGCATTCGGCTTCTTCGCCACGGGTCGCTCGTCGGCTAGTGCGTCCGCTCGGTCAGCGATGCCCGTGAGGACGGCGCTGACTGACGGGATCACTTCGCCGAGATAGTACCGTGCGGGACTGCGGGACGATGTTTCGAGGCCAAGGTCGACGTCATGCGCGGCGTAAAGCTCTACCAGATAGTCGAGGAATTTCTGTTCATCGATCAGGCTGTCGATCGAGTAGTGCCGGAAGTCGGGGCTGTCGGCCATGAGGCCGGCAAGGTGGTGGGCGGCGTCGCGGATGGCAGCAAAACGCGCCCGTCGTTCTGCTGGCGACTTCTTCCAGTCCCTGCGCCATCCCGAAATTCCTGCTTCGCACGCCCTGACGAAGCAGAAGGCCTCGCGCGGATCGCCGAAGCATTTGGTGAGCGCAGGCCAGACGTCTTGCATTGCTAGGGCCGAGATTAGCCGACCGAGCAGATCACGGGCTTCTTCGTCTGGCAGCTTGCCGGGCAGGTAGCTTGCGAGTGCCGCGCGAAGTGTTTCGCGGTCATCGGACTCGAAACATCCTTCATGCTCGAACTCGATGGCGAACATTTCTAGCGCGCCGCTAGCTGTCGGCGAGAACGGCGGTTCTCTACGGGCTTGAGTCTCAAATTCTTCAATTAGGATCACGGGCGCGCAGTCGAGGAATTTCATGTTCGCTGGTGCTGTGGCAGTGTTGAAGAAACGGGGAATGCAAGCGCAGCGGATTTGTGTTGGCAGCGTGTTGGCAGGAGCCGAGCGTCACCCTCCAAAATGAAAAAGGGTTTCCGCCTATCGCTCGGAAACCCTTGGTATTACTGGTCGGGGCGGCGGGATTCGAACTCGCGACCCCTTGCACCCCATGCAAGTGCGCTACCAGGCTGCGCTACGCCCCGACTGAGCGGCGGATTATAGCAGCGTTGCGGCACGGTGTGCCGCTCAGGCACGCAGGAAATCGATGATGCTGGCGAGTTCTGCGCGCAATGCCAGCGGCGTCAGCGTCGATGCCTGCGGCATGTCGCGCACTTCCACCTTCGCCGGCGATTCGTCGAGGCGGTTGCGCGCGCCGCTGATGGTGAAGCCTTCGCGGTAGAGCAGTTCGCGGATGCGGCGCACCAGCAGCACTTCGTGATGCTGGTAGTAGCGGCGGTTGCCGCGGCGCTTGACCGGCTTGAGCTGCGTGAATTCCTGTTCCCAGTAGCGCAGCACGTGCGGCTTCACGCCGCACAGTTCGCTCACCTCGCCGATCGTGAAATAGCGCTTGGCGGGGATCGGAGGCAGGTCGTCCTTGCCGCTATTCGGCGTGTGCGTCGCCATGGAGCTTCAGGTTCTCGACGGTGCTCTTGAGTTTCTGGCTGGCGTGGAAGGTGACCACGCGGCGCGCGGTGATCGGGATTTCCTCGCCGGTCTTCGGGTTGCGGCCGGGACGCTGCGGCTTGTCGCGCAGCTGAAAGTTGCCGAAGCCGGAAAGCTTCACGGTGTCGCCGCCTTCCAGCGAAGTGCGCACCTCTTCGAAAAACGCTTCGACCATGTCCTTCGCTTCGCGCTTGTTGAGCCCGACCTTTTCGAACAACAGGTCGGCCAATTCCGCTTTCGTCAGCGTCATTCTTGTTCCCCGTTCCCTTCAATTCCTCAGCGCAGCGCCGAACCGGCTCTTCGCGGTTTCGACCAATTGCGCGACTGCCACATCGACTTCCGCATCCGCCAGAGTGCGCTCAGTATCTTGCATAACTACCCGGAACGCAAGGCTTTTTTGCCCTTCGGGCAATCCCTTGCCCTGGAATACGTCGAACAATTCGACGTCGCGCACGATGGCCGGCGCGGTCTCGCGGAAGGCATCGAGCAGCGGCTGCAGCGGCTGCTGCTGCGCGACCACCAGGGCGATGTCGCGCACCACCGAGGGGAAGCGCGAGACCTCTTCGTACTTCGGCATGACGGCGACCAGCAGCGGGTCGAGATGCACTTCGAAGACGACGGGCGCGGTGCCCAGTTCGTACTTCTGCACCCACAGCGGATGCAGCTCGCCGATCACGCCGACGGCTTCGCCATCGAGCGACACCGCGGCGGCGCGGCCCGGATGCAATGCCGGATGCTGGGTCGGTTCGAAGCGCAGCTGGCGCGGCGCGAAAAGCGCTTCGAGATCGACCTTGACGTCGTAGAAATCGACCTTGCGCGACGGCGCGCCCCACTGCTCGGGCAGGGCGCTGCCTGCCGCGACGGCGGCCAGGCGCAGCGGCTGGCGGAAGCCCGGCACGCCGCCGGTAACGGTCGCATCGCGCAGGAAGCAGCGGCCGACCTCGAAGGCGCGCACGCGCTCGGTCTGGCGCTTGCGGTTGGCGGCGACGGTGGCGACCAAGCCGCCGATCAGCGTGCTGCGCATCACGCCCATCTGGCTGGCGATCGGATTGGCGAGCGCGATCGGCGCGGCCTCATTCGTCAAACGAGCGGCGAAGTCCGCCTCCCACGCGGCTTCGACGAAGCTGTAGTTGACGACCTCGTGGTAGCCACGCTCGGCCACCAGACGACGCACCTGCATCGCCGTGCGGCGCGTCTCGGCGTTCGGCATCATCGCGAGCCGGCCTTGCGGCGGCTCGAACGGCACGTTGTCGTAGCCGTGCAGGCGGGCGATCTCCTCGATCAGGTCTTCCTCGATCTCGATGTCGAAGCGGTGCGACGGCGGCGTCACGACGAAGTCGTCGCCGTCGCGCGTGAAGGCGAAGCGCAGTCCGCCGATCAGCTTCTCGACCTGGTCGGCGACGAGCGGGATGCCGATCACGCGCGCGGCGCGCGCCGTGCGCAGGCGCACCGGCGCGCGCTTCGGCAGCTGCGCGGGCTCGACGGCCTCGACAACCGGGCCGGGCTGGCCGCCGCAGATTTCGACGATCAGCTGCGTCGCGCGCTCGATGGCCTTGCGCTGCAGTTCGAAGTCGACGCCGCGTTCGTAGCGGAACGACGCGTCGCTGGAAAAGCCCAGCGCGCGCGCCTTGCCGGCGATGGCAACGGGCGCGAAGAAGGCGCTCTCGAGGAACAGATCGCGCGTCGAGTCGGAGATGCCGGAATGTTCGCCGCCCATGATGCCGGCCAGCGCCAGGGGCTTCGCCTCGTCGGCGATCAGCGCGGTGTCGGGCGACGGCGTGACGGTCTGCTCGTTGAGCAACAGCAGTTGCTCGCCGGCCTTCGGCCAGCGCACGTGGATCGCGCCCGCCAGTTCGGCGTCGTCGAAGGCGTGCAGCGGCTGGCCGAGTTCGAGCATCACGTAGTTGGTGACGTCGACCAGCGCGGAGATCGAGCGCACGCCGCAGCGCTCGATGCGCTGCTTGATCCAATCCGGTGTCGGCGCCTTGGCATTCACGCCGCGCACGATGCGGCCGCAGTAGCGCGGGCAGGCGGCGGGCGCGTCGAGCACGACGGCGCGCGTCTCGTCATGCACGGGCGCGACGGCGGCGACTTCGGGCAGCGCCAGCGGCGCGCCGGTCAGCGCGGCGACTTCGCGCGCGATGCCGGTTAGCGACAGGCAGTCGGCGCGGTTAGGCGTGAGCTTCAGCGTGATCAGCGTATCGTCGAGATTGAGATAGGCGCGCACGTCATGGCCGATCGGCGCATCGGAGGGCAGCGGCAGCAGGCCGCCGTGGTCTTCGGAGAGACCCAGTTCGCGCGCCGAACAGAGCATGCCGAAGCTCTCGACGCCCCGCACCTTGGCCTTCTTGATCTCCAACCCTGGCAGCTTGGCGCCGACCAGCGCGCAAGGCACGACCATGTCGGGCGCGACGTTGGGCGCGCCGCAGACGATTTGCAGCACGCCGTTGGCGGAGCCGCTCATTTCGCCTACTTGGACCTTGCAGAGCTTGAGCTTGTCGGCGTCCGGATGCTTCTCCACGGAAAGCACGCGCGCGACGACGATGTTCGAGAACGCCGGCGCCACCGGCTTCGTCTCCTCGACTTCGAGGCCCGCCATGGTCAGCAGATGGCAAAGCTCCTCGGTCGAGAGCGGCGGGTTGACGAGGGCGCGCAGCCAGGATTCGGGGAATTGCATGGCTTATTGAAACTGAGAGAGGAAGCGCAGGTCGCCGTCGAAGAACAGGCGCAGGTCGTTGATGCCGTAGCGCAGCATCGTCAGGCGATCGGGGCCCATGCCGAAGGCGAAGCCGGTGTACTTCTCGGGGTCGATGCCGCCGAAACGCAGCACGTTGGGATGCACCATGCCGCAGCCGGCGATCTCCAGCCAGCGGCCTTCGAGCGCGCCGCTCATGAAGGCGACGTCGATCTCGGCCGACGGCTCCGTGAACGGGAAGAAGGACGGGCGGAAGCGCACCTTGAGGTCGTCGGTCTCGAAGAAGCGGCGCAGGAAATCCGCGACCACGCCCTTGAGATCGGCGAAGCTGACGTTCTGGCCGACCCACAGGCCTTCGACCTGGTGGAACATCGGCGAATGGGTGGCGTCGGAATCGACGCGGTAGACGCGGCCCGGCGCGATGACGCGGATCTCGGGCATCGGGTCGAGGTGCTTGTGCTTGGCGACGTGCGCGAGCATATGGCGCACCTGCACGGGACTGGTGTGCGTGCGCAACAGCACGTCCTCCTGCACCTTGCCGGCCTCGTCGAGCAGGTAGAAGGTGTCGTGCATCGAGCGCGCCGGGTGATTCTCCGGCGTGTTGAGCGCGGTGAAGTTGTGCCAGTCGGTCTCGATCTCGGGACCGTCGGCGACTTCGAAGCCGATCGAGCGGAACAGCTGCTCGATGCGCTCGAGGCTGCGGATCACGGGGTGCAGCGTGCCGCGGTCCTGGCCGCGGCCGGGCAGCGTGACGTCGAGCGCCTCGGCGGCGAGTTGCGCTTCGAGTTGCGCGCGGCGCAGTTCTTCGCGACGCGCCGTCAGCGCGCTTTCGATCTTTTCCTTGGCCGCGTTGATGGCCGCACCAGCAGCCTTGCGCTCCTCGGCTGGCAGCTTGCCGAGCCCCTTCAGCAGGCCGGTGAGCGAGCCTTCCTTGCCGAGATAGCGTGCCTTGGCCTCTTCGAGCTTCGCCGGTTCGCTCGCTTGAGCAAATTCGGCGGCAGCGGCAGTGACGAGTTGGTCCAAATTGTCCATTCAGAATCAAAAAAGGGAGGCCGCGGCCTCCCTCTTCCTCGCAGCGTTGCTTTAGGCGCCGAGGCTGGCCTTGGCCTGGTTCGCGAGCGCGGCGAATGCCGGCTTGTCGAACACCGCCAGGTCGGCGAGCACCTTGCGATCCACCTCGATGGAAGCCTTCTTGAGGCCGTTCATCAGGGTGCTGTACTTCATGCCCAGCTCGCGGGCCGCCGCGTTGATACGGGCGATCCACAGCGCACGGAACTGGCGCTTGCGCTGGCGGCGGTCGCGATACTGGTACTGCCCCGCCTTCATCACCGCTTCTTTGGCGATGCGATAGACGGTCGAGCGACGGCCGCGATAGCCCTTGGCCTGGTCGAGAACTTTCTTGTGGCGCGCGCGCGCCGTTACACCGCGTTTGACTCTTGGCATGGTGTCGGCTCCTTAGGCGTTGGGAAGCATCGCGCGCACGGACTTGACGTCGGACGCATGGATGTCCTGCGTACCGCGCAGATGGCGCTTGTTCTTCGTGGTTTTCTTGGTGAGGATGTGGCGCTTGAACGCCTGCGAGCGCTTGATGCTGCCGCTGCCGCGCACTTTGAAGCGCTTGGCGGCCCCGCTCTTGGTCTTCATCTTCGGCATCGAAGATTCTCCTTATGACACGGCGCCAGGTGTTCCCCGCCTCGGGGACGCTTGATGACCCGCTCCGCTTGTTTCGCCCGCACCGTTGCCGGTGCGGATCGAATTCTAAATTCCTAGTGCTGCTGCTTCGGCTGCTTCTTCGACGGCGCGATCACCATGATCAGCTGCCGCCCTTCCATCTTCGGAAACTGCTCGACCTGCCCGATGTCCTCCAGGTCGGCCTTGATGCGCTCCAGCATGCGCATGCCGAACTCCTGGTGGGCCATCTCGCGGCCGCGGAAACGCAGCGTGATCTTCGCCTTGTCTCCCTCCTGCAGAAACTTCACCAGGTTGCGCATCTTGATCTGGTAGTCGTTGTCGTCGGTGCCCGGACGGAACTTGACTTCCTTGACCTGGATCTGCTTCTGCTTGAGCTTCGCTTCGTGAGCGCGCTTCGCCTCCTGGTACTTGAACTTGCCGAAATCCATGATCCGGCAGACCGGCGGCGCCGCCAACGGAGCGATCTCGACGAGGTCCACTCCCGCTTCTTCCGCCAGGCTCAGCGCCTGTCGCACCGGCACGATACCAACTTGTTCACCTTCCAGCCCGATCAACCGCACTTCGGGGGCCGTAATCTCTTCGTTGAGGCGCTGCGCCTTCTCTTGAGCGATGGTTCGTTTCTCCAAAAAATAAAAGTTCAGGCCGCTGCGCCCCGCTCGGCACGTTCCGCCAACAGGCGTTCAATCAAAGCTTCGGGAGACATCTGCCCGAGATCCTGATTGCCCCGGGCACGCACTGCGACCAACCCGGCAGCCTTTTCCTTGTCGCCGACGACGACGTAGTAAGGCCGCTTTTGCAAACTATGTTCGCGGATTTTATAGTTAATTTTCTCTCCGCGCAAATCGGTTTCGACGCGCAGGCCGGCCTCGCGCAGCTTATTCGCCACACTTTCGGCATAGTCGATCTGCGCTTCGGAGATGTTCATCACCACAACCTGGACAGGCGCCAGCCAGAAAGGCAGCGCGCCGGCATGGTTCTCGATCATGATGCCGATGAAGCGTTCGAGCGAGCCGAGGATGGCGCGGTGGAGCATGACCGGGGTGCGCCGCGTGTTGTCCTCTGCCACGTACTCGGCACCCAGACGCCCGGGCATCGAGAAGTCGACCTGCATGGTGCCGCACTGCCAGGAGCGCCCGATCGCATCCTTGATGTGGAATTCGATCTTCGGGCCGTAGAAGGCGCCCTCGCCCGGCAGTTCCTCCCACTCGAGGCCGCCGGCGCGCAAGGCTTCGCGCAGCGCGTGCTCGGCCTTGTCCCACAGTTCGTCGGCGCCGACGCGGCTTTCCGGCCGCAGCGCCAGCTTGACGGCGACATCCGTGAAGCCGAAGTCGGAGTAGACCTTGCGCACCAGCGCGTTGAAGGCCGTCACCTCGGGCTGGATCTGGTCCTCGGTGCAGAAGATGTGGCCGTCGTCCTGCGTGAAGCCACGCACGCGCATCACGCCGTGCAGCGCCCCCGACGGCTCGTTGCGATGGCAGGAGCCGAACTCGCCGTAGCGCAGCGGCAGGTCGCGGTAGGAGCGCACGTCGGTGTTGAATATCTGCACGTGGCCGGGGCAGTTCATCGGCTTGATCGCGTAGTCGCGGTTCTCCGACTCGGTGGTGAACATGTTGGCCTTGTAATGCTCCCAGTGGCCGGACTTCTCCCACAGCGACTTGTCGAGGATCTGCGGGCAGCGCACTTCCTTGTAGCCGTTGTTGCGATAGATCGCGCGCATGTACTGCTCGATCTCCTGCCACACCGTCCAGCCGTACGGGTGCCAGAACACCATGCTCGGCGCCTCTTCCTGCAGGTGGAACAGGTCGAGCTGGCGGCCGAGCTTGCGATGGTCGCGCTTCTCGGCCTCTTCCAGCATGTGCAGATAGGCGTCGAGTTCGTCCTTCTTCGCCCACGCGGTGCCGTAGATGCGCTGCAGTTGCTCGTTCTTCGAATCGCCGCGCCAATAGGCGCCGGCCACCTTCATCAGCTTGAAGGCCTTGAGCTTGCCCGTCGACGGCACGTGCGGGCCGCGGCAGAGGTCGATGAAGTCGCCTTCGCGGTAGAGCGAAACGTCCTGGTCGGCGGGAATCGCCTCGATCAGTTCGGCCTTGTAGTGCTCGCCGATCGACTTGAAGAACTCGACGGCCTTGTCGCGCTGCCAGACCTCGCGCGTCACCGGGAAATCCTTCTTCGCCAGTTCCGCCATGCGCTGCTCGATGGCAGCCAGGTCTTCGGGCGTGAAGGGGCGCTTGAAGGCGAAGTCGTAGTAGAAGCCGTTCTCGATCACCGGACCGATGGTGACTTGCGCTTCGGGAAACAGTTGCTTCACCGCGTAGGCCAACAGGTGGGCGGTCGAATGGCGGATGATCTCGACGCCCGCGGCATCCTTGTCGGTGATGATGGCGACTTGCGCATCGCCGTCGATGCGATAGGAAGTATCGACGGTCTTGCCATCCACCGTACCGGCGAGCGCCGCCTTGGCGAGGCCGGGGCCGATGGACGCGGCCAGTTCGGCGACGGTCACAGGATGGTCGAATTTGCGCTCAGAGCCGTCGGGCAATCGAATCGCGGGCATGGGAGGGATTCCTTGCGGTCAAAAAAAAGTGCGGTCGAGCCGCACTTTCGGGAAATACGAACTCTACCGATCCGGTGTCAGAAGGCCGTGCAAGTTCGAGTTCGGAAGACCATTGCGCTTTCCCGGTTGGCATCGAGTACTGAGGCGAATTCTAGCATAGGCACAGTGCCGCCAAGGCCGCGTCGACCTCATGCCGCCGGCGTTTCCTCGCCCGCCCAGTCCGTCAACAGGCCGAAATTTCCGAGCGACTGGAGATGGAAGTAGATCGGCGCGAGCCAGCCGCGCTTGCGCCAATCGAGAAAGACCGAATCGTCCAGGGCCGCGAGCTTTCCCTCGTCGATGACACGAAACCCGGTCATCGAGAAACGGCCGCCGGCGCGGGGCAGATCGATTTGCGCTTGCTGCTCGATCAGCAGTCCCTGCGCCTCGAGCGCCGCGCCGCATTCGCGCGTGATGGTGAACTCGCTCTGGAATGCAGAGAGGAATTTCATGGCGTCGCCGACGAGCGGCGTCGGATTGCCTTCGACGAACAGGGGCTGCGGATCGACCTTCCTCGCGGCGGTGAAATGCTCGGCGGCTTCGTCGATGCAGAGCACGAACTGCTTGTCCGGCGTTTCCATGAAGATGAACGGATAGCGGCGCAAATGCGCCGGAACGTAGCGGCTCTTGCGCCACGCTCCCTGCGCGTCGACCATCAGGTTCCGTCCTTCGCGCAGCCCCAGCAGGACGAACGGCTGTACCGAATCGGCGGCGAAGACGATCGGATAGTCGCGCGCGGCGGCGGCGAATTCGCCCAGCGTGAGGGGAACGGCGATGTGATTGCGCGCGAAGCCGAATCCCGCGCCGCGGTCGATCGTCAGCGCGCCGTGGGCGACGCGATCGAGCGGACGAGGCTGCTTGAAAAGCTCTTTGGCAGGAGACATGAGCAAGCTCGAATGATCGGAGCGCGGAATTATAGGAGCTTGGGCACGCTCCAAAAGATAAACCGCCCGAAGGCGGCTTATCTGACACTACCGG
>DAIDAU010000445.1 GCA_027310465.1 Rhodocyclaceae bacterium | reverse complement strand
CGTCGACGCCGTGCAGCAGCAGCGCCCAATGCGGCTCGCCGTCGCCCTCCGCGCCTTCCTTCTCGCGGGCGACGCCGGCGATGGCGTCGCGCGCGACGATGCAGTTGCGGTGGATGCGCAGGAAGCGCCCGGCGAATTCCTCCTCGAGCTGGGAGAGCGATTCTTCGAGCACGTATTCGCGCTCGGCGGTGCGCGCGGTGACGTACTTGAGCTCGGCCTTGAAGTAGAGCACTTCGGCGACGGGCACCAGCAGCATCCTGCCGCGCTCGAGGCAGCGCAGGTGGCGGCGGCCTTGCGGCGCTAGCTCGCGCAGCGCGGGCGTGTCGAGCGCGAGGCGCTTCGCCTTCTTCAGCGCGTCGGCGAGGCGCGCGGCCTTGACCGGCTTGAGCAGGTAGTCGATGGCGGAGAGCTCGAAGGCCTTGACGGCGTACTGATCGTAGGCGGTGACGAAGACGATCGCCGGCGGCTGCGGCAGGCGCGCCAGATGCTGCGCCAGTTCGATGCCGTCCATGCGCGGCATGCGGATGTCGACCAGCGCGACGTCGACCGGGCCCGCGGCGATTCTTTCGAGCGCATCGACGCCGTCCGCCGCCTCGGCGACGATGCTGTTCGGCACCTCCGCCTCGACGTCGGCGAGCAGGTTGCGCAGGCGCGCACGGGCCGGCGCCTCGTCGTCGACGATCAGGACGCGCAGCGGCGCGCTCATGTCCGGGCTCCCCGCCGGTAGGGGAAGACGATGCGCACCGCGTAGCGGCCGTCGCGCTCGCGGATGTCGAGCTGGCCCTCGAGATCGAAGAACAGCATCAGCCGCTCGCGGATGTTGGCCAGCGCCATGCGGTTGCCGGCATGGTGGCTGCTGTCCGGCACGATCGGGTTGCTGAGCTCGAGGGTGACGCGATCCTCGTCGCGGCTGATGCGGATGCCGATCTCGCCGGGCTCCTCGAGCTTCTCGATGCCGTGGTACACGGCGTTCTCGAGCAGCGGCTGCAGCATCAGCGGCGGCATCAGCGCATCGGGGGGGCAGCTCTCGACGTCCCAACGCACGACGAGGCGTTCGCCGATGCGCAGCTTCTCGAGCTCGAGGTACTGGCGCGCCAGCGCGATCTCGTCGGACAGCGGCACCAGTTCGCGGTTGTCGCGCATCAGTACGCGAAACAGGTCGGACAGTTCCTCGAGCGCGGCCTCGGCGCGCCGCGGATCGTCGCGGATCACGCCGAGCACGGCGTTGAGGCTGTTGAAGAGGAAATGCGGACGGATGCGCGCGGTGAGCGCCATCAGGCGCGCCTCGGTGACGGCCGGCGAATGCGCGCGCCAGCGCAGGTCGAACCAGGCGAGCAAGGCCGCCGACGTCAAGGCCGCCCAGACGGCCGGACGCCAGGAGGCGGTGCCGGCCCCGGCCATCGGCGCCAGCAGCAGGCTGAAGAACGCCGCGACGGCGATCGCCACGGCCATGATGACGGCAAGCGCCGCCCGGCGCGGCAGGCGATCGACGCCGGGCTGGAGCAAGGCCAGCAGGCTGAGGCTGCCCAGCACCGCCGGCTCGACGAAAGCCGACAGGGCGACAAACTCGCCGGCCAATGCGGTGACGGCGTCGTTGCGCGCCAGCGCGACGACGAGGGCGCCGAGGTTCACGGCGAGCAGCACGCGCAGCCAGACCCCCATGTTGCGAAAGTCCGGCAGCCGGGCGTCTTCCGGGCTTTGCCGGCCCGATTCCCGTATACTTGTCATTTCCCCGCAGCGACAGGTTTCACGGGTTTCGATTATGTCAGATCAAACAGAGAAGGTCTGGTCGGGCCGGTTTTCCGAGCCGGTTTCCGATCTCGTCAAGCGCTACACGGCTTCGGTCTTCTTCGACCGGCGCATGGCCATGCAGGACATCCGCGGCTCGCTGGCGCACGCCAGGATGCTGGCGCGCCAGAAGATCGTTTCCGGCGACGACCTCGCGGCGATCGAGCGCGGCATGGCGCAGATCCGCGGCGAGATCGAGCGCGACGAGTTCGCCTGGAACCTCGACGACGAGGACGTCCATCTGAACATCGAGAAGCGCCTCACCGCGCTGATCGGCGACGCCGGCAAGCGCCTGCACACCGGCCGCTCGCGCAACGACCAGGTGGCGACCGACATCCGCCTCTGGCTGCGCGACACCGTCGACGCGGTCGACGGCCTGCTGGCGGCTTTCCAGAAAGCGCTGCTCGATCTCGCCGAGGCGCACGTCGACACGCCGCTGCCCGGCTTCACGCACCTGCAGGTGGCGCAGCCCGTCACCTTCGGCCACCACCTGCTCGCCTACTTCGAGATGGCGCAGCGCGACCGCGCGCGCATGGCCGATGCGCGCCGGCGCATCAATCGCCTGCCGCTCGGCGCGGCGGCGCTGGCCGGCACCACTTATCCGATCGACCGCGAGTTCGTGGCGCAGGAGCTCGGCTTCGACGGCGTCTGCGAGAACTCGCTCGACGCGGTTTCCGATCGCGACTTCGCCATCGAGTTCTGCGCCGCGGCGTCGCTGGTGATGATGCACATCTCGCGCTTCTCCGAGGAGCTGATCCTCTGGATGAGCCCGCGCGTCGGCTTCATCGACCTCGCCGACCGCTTCTGCACCGGCTCGTCGATCATGCCGCAGAAGAAGAACCCCGACGTGCCGGAGCTCGCGCGCGGCAAGACCGGCCGCGTGTACGGCCACCTGATGGGCCTGCTCACGCTGATGAAGGGCCAGCCGCTGGCCTACAACAAGGACAACCAGGAAGACAAGGAGCCGCTGTTCGACACGGCCGACACGCTGATCGACACGCTGCGCATCTTCGCCGACCTGGTGCCCGGCATCCGCGTCAAGCCCGATGCCATGCGCGCCGCGCTCAAGCAGGGCTTCGCCACCGCGACCGACCTCGCCGACTACCTCGTCAAGAAAGGCATGCCCTTCCGCGACGCCCACGAAGCGGTGGCGCGCGCCGTGCGCGCCGCCGAGGCGAAGGGCTGCGACCTGCCCGACCTCGCGCTCTCCGAGCTGCAGGCGTTCTCGCCGCTGATCGGCGAGGACGTCTTCGGCGTGCTGACCGTCACCGGCTCGCTCGCCGCGCGCGACCACGTCGGCGGCACGGCGCCCGCGCAGGTGCGCGCCGCCATCGCCCGGGCGCGCGCGTCGCTGTAGCGATGGAGCGCCTCGGCAAGTACGAGGTCGGCCGCAAGCTCGGCCAGGGCGCCACGTCCTCGGTTTACCTCGGCTACGATCCCTTCGCCCGCAGGGACGTCGCCATCAAGATCTTCTCGCCCGACGTGCTGCGGGACGAGCAGAACGGCCGCATCTTCCGCCACCAGCTGAAGACCGAGGCCTCGCTCGCCGGCAAGCTCGTGCATCCGCACATCGCGCAGATCTACGATGCCTTCATCAGCCAGGAGATGAGCTACATCGTGATGGAGTACGTCGCCGGCGGTACGCTCGAGACGTTCTGCAGCGTCGACAACCTGCTGCCGCTCGAGCGCCTGGTCGAGACCATCTTCAAGTGCACGCGCGCGCTCGACTACGCCTGCCGCATGGGCGTGATCCATCGCGACATCAAGCCGGCCAACATCCTGCTGTCGTCGCCGATGGCCGGCGCCGGCGACATCAAGATCTCCGACTTCGGCAACGCCTTCCAGACCACCACCGACTCGACGCAGGTGTTCGGCGTCGGCTCGCCGGCCTACATGTCGCCCGAGCAGCTGCAGACGCCCGAGCTCGATCACCGCACCGACATCTGGTCGCTGGGCGTCGTCATGTACCAGCTGCTGACCGCCCGCCTGCCGTTCATGGCGGCGAACAACTACGCGCTGATCAACCAGATCTGCAACGTCGACGCGCCGCCGCCGTCGAGCTTCCGTTCCGACGTGCCCGCCGGCCTCGACGCTATCGTGATGCGCGCCATGAAGCGCGACCGCACCGAGCGCTACGGCGCCTGGGACGAGTTCTCGCACGATCTCGCCGAGGTGTTCCGCAGCGGGCGGCTCAAGACGCAGCCGGAGAACTTCGCCGACACGCAGAAGTTCGAGGGCCTGAGGAGCCTCGCCTTCTTCGATCGCTTCACCGATCCCGAGATCTGGGAGATCGTGCGCTTCTCGCGCTGGGAATCCGTCGCCGCAAACGCGGTGATCATGGCCGACGGCGCGCCCGGCGACACCTTCTGCCTGCTGTTCGAAGGCGAACTCGCGGTCGCCAAGCACGGTCGTACCATCAGCGCCCTGCTGCCCGGCGAATGCTTCGGCGAGATGGCGGTGATCGGCCACAGCGGCCACGTGCGCAGCGCGGACGTGATCGCGCGCACGCCCGCCAAGGTCATCACGGTCTCGGGCGGCGCGCTGCGCCAGGCGTCCAACCTCTGCCGCATGCATTTCTACGAAGCCTTCCTCGACGTGCTGGCCGGGCGCCTCGCGCTGGCCAACGCCTGGATGTCTTCGGCATGACGGACGACGCATCGCACTTCGCCAAGACCGGTCCCGTTGCGGACTACGCGCGCTTCGCCGCGGAAGTCGAAGGCCTCGCCGCGCTGCGCGCGACGCGAGCCGTGCGCGTGCCGGAAGTCGTCGATTGCGGACACGACGACCAGCGCGCCTGGCTGGTGCTCGAACGCCTCGACCTGCTGTCGCTCGACCGCGCCGGCGGCGCCGCGCTCGGCCGCGCGCTGGCGCAACTGCATCGCACGACCGGCAAGGATTTCGGCTGGGCGAAGGACAACTTCATCGGCCTGGCGCCGCAGGAGAATGCGCCTTCGGACGCCTGGCCGCTGTTCTTCGCCCACCGCCGCCTGCTGCCGCAACTGAGGCGGGCACGGCAGAACGGCATGGAGCGCGCCTACGTCGAGAAGGGCGAACATCTCGCCGACAGGCTCGCAGCCTTCTTCGTCGACGGCCACCCCGCGCCGTCGCTGCTGCACGGCGACCTCTGGTCCGGCAACGCCGGCCGGCTGCCCGACGGCACGCCGGTGATCTTCGATCCCGCCGTCTATTACGGCGACCGCGAGGCCGACGTCGCCATGGCGGAGCTCTTCGGCGGCTTCCCCGAATCCTTCTACGC
>DAIDAU010000116.1 GCA_027310465.1 Rhodocyclaceae bacterium | reverse complement strand
CAATTTGCGCCCCGCAAACGTCGTTCTGGCATTCTTATGACTGTTCATCCGGTTGGTCTCCCTGGGTCTCTGAAGCATCGAGAACTCCAGTTTCCCAGAACCTTCCGGGTGAACAACCTATTGAAACATCACAGCTAGCGGACCGCGACAATAGCGTCAGATTAGTCAAGGAGGACCACCATGCAAATGACCGCCGCCGATCTCGCCTACATGAAGGGCGAAGCCGCCGTCCAACCAGGAGACACCGCCGCCGACGCTTTGAAGCGCGCCGCCGAGTGCGGATACCTCGCGCCTGGCGAGCGGCGCACCGCGTTCGTTGAAGGCTTCGTCGCCAACTGTCGGCACGACACGGCCGAGATCCACAAAGACACTTTGCAGTGATTGGAGAAAGCGATGGCAGTCGATTGGAAGGAACTGGACCGTAGGACGAGGGCGCAATTTGCGGCGGAGGGTCTGAACGAAGATTGCCTGCCGATCGCCAAGCCTGGCGAGGAGCCCGGCGAGCCCCTGACCAAGGAAATCATAGAACGGATGTTCACGCCCAGCGCGGAATACCTCGCGCTCGCGGCGGAAAACGGAAATGATTGATCACCGCCAGGATGATGAATGCTGATTTTTATTGATACTGAATTTACAAGCCTTGATCGGCGCGAGACGAAACTGATTTCCATAGGCCTCGTGCCAGCCGATGGCAGGGACGAGTTTTACGCGGAGATCCAGGTCGGTGACGGATGGATGCATGACGACTGCTCAGCGTTCGTCCAGACGGAAGTGCTTCCGCTGCTGTGGGGCGGCAAGTGGGCGGTGTCGTCTGCCGGATTGCGAGAGCAGTTGTTGACTTGGTTCGCAGCTCGCCCGCGCTCCTGTCAGATCGCGGCGGATTCAGAGATCGATTTTCGTTTTCTCAAGGCGGCCTTGATGGACGCATGGCCAGCGAATCTTGCGCCGCATTACTTCGACTTACGCGGCATGATCGACAGCACCATTTTTGACCATGCCGCACAGGCTTACTATGCGCCGGATCGCCAGCCACACCATGCCCTGCACGACGCCCGCGCCAGCCGGCGCGGTTGGCTTGCCTACGCTGATGCCCATAAATCAGATGGCATCCGGTGAACCGTCGGACGGCTCGGCAGAACTGTGCATCGGGACTGATGCCTTTTCTATCCGTATAGTTCGATCGCCAATCGGCTGACGTCATCCGGTGTTTGGTTGTAGTACCTGGCGATCATCGCCGGCGACTTGTGGCCTAGAAGCTTCATCAGCACGTGCATGCTGACTCGCGGAGCCATGCGGGAGGCGAACTCGTGTCGCAGATCGTGGAAGTGCAGTCCGTCGATTTCAGCGGCCGCGCAAATTCGTGTCCATGTCTTCGTGAACGAATCGGCCCGTGCCCAGCGACTAAAGATGCGGCCGCCTTTCAAGGGGCGAGACATCCCCTGCACGGCCTTGATGGCCAGTAGGGATAGCGGCACATAGCGTAGCTGCTCCGCGTTCTTTAGCTGTCGCTTGCCGTCGACCTCTCGCCCGCGAATGGTGGCCACCCGACTTTGCAGATCTACTTCATTCCACTGGAGCGCTAGTAGCTCTCCCAGGCGCGCACCAGTCTCCAAACCGAGAACGATCAACGGTACGAGCTGGTCCTCCGCGATGGATTCGCTGGCGGCGGCGAACAATCGTGCTTCTTCGCCTTCGGCAAGGCGTCGATCCCGATGCCGGGGCTCTGAGGGCCTGGCGGCTAGACGGGCGGGATTACCGGCGAGCACTAGTTGTGATGTTTCAATAGGTTGTTCACCCGGAAGGTTCTGGGAAACTGGAGTTCTCGATGCTTCAGAGACCCAGGGAGACCAACCGGATGAACAGTCATAAGAATGCCAGAACGACGTTTGCGGGGCGCAAATTGCTG
>DAIDAU010000416.1 GCA_027310465.1 Rhodocyclaceae bacterium | reverse complement strand
GTATTGCGCCGTTCTTCCCCTTATCTCAGCCTCCGAAGCCGCCGTAAATTCGATCGGGTCGTATCGGATGGAGGCCGATCATGGTATCTGATCTCCGCAACCGCAAGCAGATCGAGCATTTCCTGCGCGACGCCAGCGCCGAGGAACTGCTCGAGCAGCGCAATCGCCTCGAATCCCTGTTGTCGCAGTCCGAAACTACCGTCGCCGACGTCGAACGGCTGATCGCCCGCATCGCCTACGAACTGCGCTTCCGGATGCCCCAGCCCATTTAAGGCGCGGGACCGGCTCGGCGAAGATCGGCAGTCGCTGCAACGACGCCTCCCTTCGCGGCTGGGGTTATTTGAACGGGTGGCGCAGGACGATCGTCTCTTCGCGGTCGGGGCCGGTCGAGATCATGTCCACCGGCACGCCGCAGACTTGCTCCATGCGTTTGATGTAGGCGCGCGCCGCGGCGGGCAGGCCGTCGAGCGTCTTCGCGCCCACCGTGCTCTCCTTCCAGCCCGGCAGCGTCTCGTAGACCGGTTCGCAGGCCGCCAGGTCGTCGGCGCCCACCGGCAGGATGTCGGTGACGCCGCCGTTGAGCTTGTAGCCGGTGCAGATCTTCATTTCCTCGAGGCCGTCGAGCACGTCGAGCTTGGTCACGCAGAGGCCCGAGACGCCGTTGATCTGGATCGAGCGCTTGAGCGCGGCGGCGTCGAACCAGCCGCAGCGGCGCGCGCGGCCGGTGGTCGCGCCGAACTCGTGGCCCTTGGTGGCGAGATGCTTGCCGACCGGGTCCTGCTTCTCGACGGCGTCGTAGAGTTCGGTCGGGAACGGTCCGCTGCCGACGCGCGTGGTGTAGGCCTTGGTGATGCCCAGCACGTAGTGCAGCGCGCCGGGACCGATGCCGGAACCCGCGGAGGCGGCGCCGGCCACGCAGTTGGAAGAGGTGACGAACGGATAGGTGCCGTGGTCGACGTCGAGCAGCGTGCCTTGCGCGCCCTCGAACAGCAGGTTGGCGCCGGCCCTGTTGGCGTCGTAGAGCGCGCGCGGCACGTCGGCCACCATGGCGGTGAGGCGCGGCGCGATGGTCAGCGCGTCGTCGAGCGTCTTGTCGAAGTCTACGGGTTCGGCGCCGAGGAAATTCTTCAGCACGAAGTTGTGATAGTCGAGCACCTCGGCGAGCTTCTCGGCGAAACGCTTGGGCCGCAGCAGTTCCTGCACGCGGATGGCGCGGCACGCGACCTTGTCCTCGTAGGCCGGGCCGATGCCGCGGCCGGTGGTGCCGATCTTGTTGGCGCCCTTGGCCGCCTCGCGCGCCACGTCCAGCGCCTGATGGTAGGGCATGATCAGCGGGCAGGCTTCGGAAATCTTCAGGCGCGCTTCGGCCTCGACGCCGGCCGCCTTCAGTTCGTCGAGCTCCTTCAGCAGCGCATCGGGCGACAGCACCACGCCGTTGCCGATGTAGCAGGTGACGCCGTCGCGCAGGATGCCCGAGGGCACGAGATGCAGCACCGTCTTGCGGCCGCCGATGACCAGCGTATGGCCGGCGTTGTGGCCGCCCTGGAAGCGCACCACGCCCTGCGCGTGGTCGGTCAGCCAGTCGACGATCTTGCCCTTGCCCTCGTCGCCCCACTGGGTGCCGATGACAACGACGTTGCGAGCGGCGTTTTGCGCCATGTCAGTCTTCCTTCAAAGGTTCGATGATCCAATCGGGGCCGCGCCGCGCCAATGCGCGATCGCAACCCGCCTCCCTCCACGTTCCCTCGTGGCCCGGCAGCGCAATCACGACGGTTTCACCGCCGGCGCGCAGCTTCTCGATTGTTGTCTGCAGTTCCGTGTCCTCGATCCAGGGCGCGAGGATACCGCCCTTGCCCGCCGACGGCGGCGCGAGCCGCGCCAGTTCGCGCAGGTCGAGCGAAAAGCCCGTCGCCGGACGGCCGCGGCCGAAGGAGGCGCCGACCTGGTCGTAGCGCCCGCCCAGCGCGATCGCGCCGGGACTGCCGGCGCTGTAGGCGGCGAAGACGATGCCGCTGTGATAGTGGTAGCCGCGCAGGTCCGCCAGGTCGAAGCTGAGCGGCAGGCCGGGCAGCGCCTCGGCCACGCGATGCAGGTCGCCGAGCGCGCTGCGGATCGCCGGCACGTCGGGCAGGCGCTTGGCGGCGGCCGCCAGCGTGTCGGCGGCGCCGTAGCATTCCGGCAGCGCCAGCAGCGCCGAGCGTGCCGGCTCGGCGACGCCGGCGACGATCTCGCGCAGGCTCGAAGCGTCCTTCGCCTGCAGCACGGCGAACAGCTCTTTGCGCGCATCACCGGACAGCCCGGCGCTCTCGGCCAGCGCGCGGAAGATGCCGATATGGCCGACGTCGATGCGCGCCGGCGGGATCTCGCACAGCGCCAGCGCCTGCGCCAGCAGGCGCACGATCTCGATGTCCGCCTCGATGCCGGCATGGCCGTAGAGCTCGGCGCCGATCTGCAGCGGCTCGCGCGAAGCCAGCAGGCTCGCCGGCAGCGTATGCAGCACGCTTCCGCAGTAGCACAGTCGCGCCACGCCGCGGCGGTTGAGCAGGTGGGCGTCGATGCGCGCGACCTGCGGCGTGATGTCGGCGCGCAGCCCCAGCGTGCGGCCCGACGCCTGGTCGACCAGCTTGAAGGTGCGCAAATCCATGTCGTGGCCGCTGCCGGTGAGCAGCGACTCGACGTATTCGAGCAGCGGCGGCGCGACGAACTCGTAGCCGCTGCGCGCGAAGGCGTCGAGCAGCCGGCGGCGCAGAATCTCGACCTGGCGGGCCTCGGCGGGCAGCAGGTCTTCAATGGCTTCCGGCAGAAGCCAGCGGCGTTTGGCGGACATATCAGCGTGCGATGGTCAGCAGAACGAGCCCCGCTAGCATCGAGGCGAGGCCGATGAAGCGGATCTGGCCGTCGGCCAGGCCGACGACGCGGCGGAACGTGTCGCGCCAGATGCGCGGCGCAAGGAAAGGCAGGAGGCCCTCGATGACCAGCATGAGGGCCAGGGCCAGCAGCAGACTTGCAGCCATCTCGGAACCGCGCTTACTTGGAGGCCTTACCCGCGCCGGCGCTCTTCAGGTACTTGAAGAAGTCGGTGTTGGGCTCGACCACGAGGACGTCGCTCTTGCTCTTGAAGCTGCTGCGATAGGCTTCCAGGCTGCGGTAGAAGGCATAGAACTCGGGGTTCTGGCCGAACGCGCCGGCATAGAGCGCGGCCGCTTTCGCATCGCCCTCGCCCTTGATCTTCTGCGCGTCGCGGTAGGCCTCGGCGACGATGACTTCGCGCTGGCGGTCGGCATCGGCCTTGATCTTCTCGGCTTCCGCGGCGCCCTGCGAGCGCAGTTCGTTGGCGACGCGCTTGCGCTCGGTTTCCATGCGGCGATAGACCGCTTCGGAAACCTCGGCCGGCAGGTCGACGCGCTTCAGGCGCACGTCGATGATCTGCACGCCGATGGCGCGCATGTCGGCGTCGGCCTTCTTCTGCACGTCGGCCATGATCTTGTCGCGCTCGCCGGAGACGACGTCGTGCACGGTGCGCTTGCCGAACTCCTCGCGCAGGCCGGAATTGACGGTCTGCGACAGGCGCGTGCGCGCCACCGTCTCGTCGCCGCCGACCGAGATGTAGTACTTCATGACGTCGTCGATGCGCCACTTGACGAAGGAATCGACCAGCACCGGCTTCTTCTCGGCGGTGAGGAAGCGCTCGGGCTCGGCGGAGTCGTAGGTGAGGATGCGCTTGTCGAAGAAGCGCACGTTCTGGATCAGCGGCCACTTGAACGACAGGCCGGGCTCGGTGATCACCTGCTTGATCTCGCCGAGCTGGAAGATGATGGCGTACTGGCGCTGGTCGACGGTGAACAGCGTCATGGCGGCCAGCACCAGCAGGCCGAAGAGGAATGCGGCGACGAAAGGAAGATTGCGTTGCATCAGCGTTCGCTCCTCTCGCGGGAACGCAGCGCGTCGCGCGAGCGCGACGGCGACGAATAGATGCTGCCCTGATCGACGGTGGGCGCACGCTCGAGCTGCGGCGGCACGTCGCCCGACGCCGGGGCCGGCACTGCCGGCGCGGAAGCCGGGGCGGGCTCGGTCGACGCGGCGGCAGCGGCCGGCGCGGCCGCGGCTTGCATCAGCTTGTCGAGCGGCAGATAAAGCAGGTTGCCGCCGCTCTTGGCGTCGACCATGACCTTGCTGGTGTTCGTGTAGATCTGCTGCATGGTCTCGAGATAGAGGCGGCTGCGCATGACTTCGGGCGCCTTGTGGTATTCGACGAGGATCTGCTTGAAGCGCGAGGCGTCGCCTTCCGCCGTCGCGATCATGCGCGCCTTGTAGCCGGCGGCTTCCTGCAGCAGGCGCGAGGCCGTGCCGCGCGCGCGCGGGATGACGTCGTTGGCATAAGCCTGGCCTTCGTTCTTCTGGCGCTCGCGGTCCTGGCCGGCCTTCACCGCGTCGTCGAAGGCGGCCTGCACCTGCTCGGGCGGCTGGGTGCTCTGCATCGTCACCGAGCGGATCTGGATGCCGGTCTCGTAGTGATCGAGGATGTCCTGGATCAGCTTCTGCGTGTTGGCCGCGATGACGTCGCGCCCTTCGTAGAGCACGAAGTCCATCTTGCTCTTGCCGACGACTTCGCGGATCGCCGTCTCCGCCGCCTGCACCACCGTATCGTCGGGATGGCGGTTCTTGAAGATGTAGTTCTGCGGGTCCTTGAGCAGATACTGCACCGCGAACTCGACGCTGACGATGTTCTCGTCGTCGGTCAGCATCAGGGCTTCCTTCGGCACCTTGTTCTTCTCGGAGCCGCGGTAGCCGATCTCGACCGTGCGCACGCCCGAGAGGTTGACCGTCTCGTGGCTCTGGATGGGCCAGGGCAGGCGCCAGCGCAGGCCGGGCTCCGTCGTCTCCTTGAAGCGGCCGAACTGCAGCACGACGCCGCGCTGGCTGGCATCGACGATGTAGAAGCCGCTCGCCAGCCATACCGCGACGATCAGCATGGCCAGCATGCCGACGCCGCCGCCGAACTGGCGCGGCGTCATATTCGGCAGGGAGGGTCCGCCACCGCCGCCGCGGCGGCCGAACAGCCCGCCCAGCCTACGGTTGAAGTCGCGCCAGAGTTCGTCGAGGTCGGGCGGTCCCTTGCCGTTACCCTTGTTGCCGCTGCTGCCCCAGCCGGGGTCGTTCAAGGACATGAGGATTCCTGCAATCACGATGTGGTGTCAGTATGGGGGAATCAATCGCCGTCGACTGGTGCCGGATCGCCCCGCGTTTCGGCCCGCTTGCTGGCCACTTCGGCGAGAGCTGCCCTCAATAGGTCCAAGCCCGCGCCGGTCTTCGCGCTTACGCGCACTCGCGCGAGTCTATCATACTCATCCCGTTCGACTCCCGGCGCCGCCTGGGTGGCGTCGATCTTGTTCCAGACCACGATCTGCGGCACCTGACCCGCGCCGATCTCGTCGAGCACCGTTTCGACCGCGGCCATCTGCTGGTCGCGATCGGGACTCGACGAATCGACGACGTGCAGCAGCAGGTCGGCCTGCGCCGTCTCCTCCAGCGTCGCGTGAAAGGCGGCGACGAGGGCGTGCGGCAGGTCGCGGATGAATCCCACCGTGTCCGAGACGACGATCTGCCCCGCTTCCGGAATGAACAGGCGCCGCGAGGTCGTGTCGAGCGTGGCGAACAGCTGGTCGGCGGCATACGCTCCGGCCTTCGTCAGCGCGTTGAACAGCGTCGACTTGCCGGCGTTGGTATAGCCGACCAGCGACACGGCGAGCACTTCGCTGCGCGTGCGGGCGCGCCGCCGCACCTGGCGCTGGCGCTCGAGCTGCCGCAGGCGCTCCTTCAGGATGGTGACGCGCTTGCCCAGCAGCCGGCGGTCGGTTTCGAGCTGCTTCTCGCCCGGACCGCGCAGGCCGATGCCGCCCTTCTGCCGCTCGAGGTGGGTCCAGCCGCGCACCAGCCGCGTCGCCAGGTGCTGCAGCTGCGCCAGTTCCACCTGCAGCTTGCCCTCGTGACTGCGCGCGCGCTGCGCGAAGATGTCGAGGATCAGGCTGCTGCGGTCGACGACGCGCCGGCCGATCTCGCGCTCGAGATTGCGCTGCTGTCCTGCCGCCAGATCGTGATTGAAGATGACGATGTCGGCGTCGTGCAGCACGGCGGCATCCTTGATCTCCTGCACCTTGCCCTTGCCGGCGAAGGTCGCCGAATCGGGACGGGCGCGCTTGCCGCCGACCTCGTCGGCCACCGTCGCGCCCGCGCTCGAGACAAGCATGCGGAATTCCTCCAGCCGCTCGGCGAAATCGCTTTCGCCGAAATCGAGCTGGACGAGAACCGCGCTCTGGGATGCACCGCTGCCCGCGGCGGGCCGTTCAAACATCGGCCGCGCCAGCCGGGGAAATCGGGATCACTCGCCCGGCGCTTCCTGGGAGAAGCTGACCGGACGCGCCGGAACCACCGTGGAGATGGCGTGCTTGTAGACCATCTGCGTCACGGTGTTCTTCAGCAGCACCACGTACTGGTCGAAGGATTCGACTTGCCCCTGGAGCTTGATGCCATTGACGAGATAGATCGACACCGGCACGTGCTCGCGACGCAGGGTGTTCAGGAAAGGGTCTTGCAGTAGTTGGCCTTTGTTGCTCATGGGCGGCCCCTCGGCTCTTTTTTAAGAAACGCTAATGTAATCGATTTTGACGCAACTTTGTACACGTATCCGGAACGCGGACGCTAGTCCTTCTCGGCGTAAGGGTTCCGGGTCGATTTGTACTGGATGCGCAGGGGCGTGCCCTGCAGCTTGAAGACTTCCGTGAAGGTGTGCTCGAGATAGCGCGTGTAGGCGGCCGGCACGCGGTCGAGCGCGTTGCCGTGGATGACGATGATGGGCGGATTGCTGCCGCCCTGGTGGGCGTAGCGCAGCTTGGGACGCGAGAGGCCGTGGCGCGGCGGTGCCTGCCGCTGCACGGCGTCGAGCAGCACGCGCGTGAGCTTCGGCGTGGCGAGCTTCGCCATCGCCGCGGCCCAGGCCTTGTCCACCGAGGCCAGCAGCCCGGCGATGCCCTGCCCTTCCAGCGCCGAGATGAAGTGCAAGCGCGCGAAGCCGAGGAAATTCAGCTTGCGGTTGATGTCGGCCTTGACGCGCTCGCGGCGGTAGGCGTCGACGGCGTCCCACTTGTTCACGGCGATCACCAGCGCGCGGCCGGCCTCGACGCAGAAGCCCGCGATATGCGCATCCTGGTCCGAGATGTCCTGGCTGGCATCGACCATCAGCACGACGACGTTGGCCTGCTCGACCGCCTGCAGGGTCTTGATGACGGAGAACTTCTCCACCGCCTCGAACACGCGGCCCTTGCGGCGCAGGCCCGCCGTGTCGATCAGCGTGTAGTGCCGGCCGTTGCGCTCGAACGGCACTTCGATGGCGTCGCGCGTCGTGCCCGGCATGTCGAAGGCGATGACGCGCTCCTCGCCGAGCAGCGTGTTGATCAGCGTGCTCTTGCCGACGTTCGGCCGGCCCGCGATGGCGACGCGCGGCCCCTGCGCGGCGGCCGCCTCGCCGCCTTCCGCCGGGAACGGCTCCAGCACCAGCTCGAGCAGTTCGCGCACGCCGTCGCCGTGCGCCGCGGAGATGACGCGCGGTTCGCCGCAGCCGAGCTCGTGAAATTCCGCCGCGACCATCTCGCGGTTCATGCCTTCGGCCTTGTTGACCACCAGATGCAGCGGCCGGCCGGTGCGCCGCAGGCGATCGGCGATGGCGCGATCCTGCGGCGTGAGGCCGGCGCGCCCGTCGACGACGAACAGCAGCACGTCGGCTTCGGCGATCGCCGCCTCGGCCTGGCGCGCCATCTCGTGCACGATGCCTTCCTTGGCGGTCGGCTCGAAACCGCCGGTGTCGACGACCAGGAAGGGCTTGTCGCCGACGCGGCCGTGGCCGTAATGGCGATCGCGCGTCAGCCCCGGCATGTCGGCGACGAGCGCGTCGCGCGACTTGGTCAGCCGGTTGAACAGCGTGCTCTTGCCGACATTGGGACGGCCGACGATGGCGAGGGTAGGCTTCATGGTGGTACCGCTGGCGGCGCGGAAAGCCGCCGCTACTCGATGCTCAGCGCGTAGAGCCCGCCGTTTCGGGTCTGCACGACGAAACCGCCCGGGATGCGCTGCGGATCGGCGGCGATGGCGCTGCCGTCGGTCGCCATGCGCGCGGCAAAGGCGCCCTCGTCGCGGCGCAGCACATGCACGTAGCCCTGGACGTCGCCGACGATCACACGGCTGCCCAAGGCCAGCGGACGCGACAGTCCGCGGTTGGCCAGCTTGTCCTGCTTCCACAGGCTGCTGCCGCTTTCGCGGTCGAAGGCCAGCACGTTGCCCTTGTCGTCGCTGACATAGACGCTGCGATCGTCGAGATCGAGGCCGGCGCGGCTCGACAGTTCCTTGGTCCACATCGGTCCGCCGGCGCCGAGGTCGAAACAGGCGACGCGCCCCTGGAAAGCCGCGGCGCAGGCCTCGCGGCCGCTGACCGCCGGATTGCTCGTGATGTCGGCGATGCGCTCGAGCTCGGTCGAACCCTTGGGCAGCGCGACCGTGCCTTCCCA
>DAIDAU010000390.1 GCA_027310465.1 Rhodocyclaceae bacterium | reverse complement strand
CCGCCCGCAGCCCGCCAATCGGCACTTGCCAAACAGGTAAAATCAGCCAATTCTTAACCCCCGAAATCGCCCGTTTTTACCTCTTCAAACTGGCTCCATTACGCCGATCATCGGTGGCTCCATTACGGCGGTCAATGACACTCGACCGCATGCAGTGCGCTGACGTCACGCCGACCGGCGAACTTCAGGAACGCGCGCAGCGCCGCCAAGCGGGCATTGCGGCTCCTCACCGAATTGCCGCGCTCGCGCTCGAGGTGGTTGAGGAAGGCCAGGATCAGCGCTGGCGTGATGTCCTCGAGCCTGATCTCGGTGGGCTGCTTGCGCAACTGCATCTGCGCGAAGTCCAGGAACAGCACGAAGGCATCGCGATACGCGATCACCGTACGCGGGCTCATTGCCCGGTGCTGCTGCAGATGCTCGGCGAAGAATGCCTGCGCCAGGGCCGCGAAGCTGGGCGCCTTGGTCGGGTCGGACTTAGCCATCGCTGTCCTCCTCGACTTCCCACAGGTCGACGAAGTGCTCGAAGCGCTTGCCCACCACTTGCAGGAGTTCGGGCACGCCCGTGAGGTACCAGTATGTGTTGGAGACCTTGGCATGGCCCATGTAGGTCGATAGCGCCAGCATGTGCTGGTGCACGTCGGCGCCCTGCTCATGCCAGCGCAACAGGCGGCGCACGGCAAAGCTGTGCCGCAGATCATGGATGCGCGCCGCGCCGTGGCCGCCGCGGGAGACCCAGCCCAATTTCCGGCGCAGCTGATCGAAGATGCGGTGGGCCTGCCGATCACTGAGTGCCCGGCCGAGACGGCGGCCGCGGGTGGCGATGAAGAACGGCCCTTCAGGATCGGCAGGAACATACTTCGTCCGCTCACGGCGGTAAGCGCGCAGGGCGGCGACGGCGCCGGGATGCAGCGGCACCAGCCGCGACTTGCCGAACTTGCTGCAGCGGACGGTCAGTATGCCGACATTCAGGTCGACGTCCGCGTCGAGCAGTGCCAGGGCTTCGGAGATGCGCAGACCGGTACAAGCGATCAGTCCGAACAAGGTCCGCATGACGGCACTGCGCAGCGGCGGGCGGATCTGCCCGGCCGCTTCGAGTAACGCCTCGATCTCATCGTCGCGGAAGATGTGCGGAGTCAGCCGGCCGGGGACGGGCCCGAAGACTGCCTCATCGGGCACCTCGGTGGCCGGCTCGAACTGCTGCAGCCAGCGCATGAACGGCCTGAGCTGACGCAACGCCCGAGCCGACGTCCCTCGGTCGCCTCGGCCTTTCTTGACCTGACGCGCCCACGAGGCCATCAACTCCACTGTAAGCGGTCCGCGGTGACCGACCGCTTCGGCATAGCGGGCGAAGCGCTCGAGGGCCTGGCCTTTATGACGGAGATCGAAGCCGATGCGACGCCGCTCGGCCAGATACTGCTCGACCCGCTCGGGAAGGGATAGGTGCGCGCTCATGCTGCGCTCCCGGGCCAGGGCAACGCCACTTCGGCCAACGCAGCGCGATCGGTCTTGGCGTAGATGAGCGAGGTGTTCAGCGAGCGATGCCGCAGCACGTCGGCCACTTCCTTGATTGAACCGCCGTTGTTTACCAGCTGGCATGCCAAGGTGTGGCGCAGGGCATGCGCTCGACCATGCGAGATACCGGCACGCTTGAAGGCATCGCGCACTACCTGATGGATGGCATCCACGCTCACTGGCACATCGTGCGGCGCCTGATACCGCACGAACAGGGATCGGTTGCTGGTGACTGGTCGCTCATGCCGCAGGTAGGCTTCCAGCGCCTTGCCCGTGGCCACCGGCAGTGGCAGAACATCCTGACGGCGAGACTTCGTCCGCTTCAGCGTGAGCGTGCCGTGCTGCCAGTCGATGTCGTCCAACAGCAATCGGTTGATCTCGATGCAGCGAAGGCCCAGGTCGAGCGCCAGGCGTACGACGGCATAGCCGCGTTTGGGGGAGCGCAACGTCTTGGTGAATGAGTTCAGGATCCGGCCGACCTCATCAGGCTGCAGCGCTCGCGGCAGCGACGCCTGAGCCCAGTTAGCGGGCGAGGCGATGACGCCCAGCAGGGCTCTCACCGGATTTCCGCAAGTTGAGCGCCAGCGCAGATAGTCACGCAAGGCGGCGTTGATGGTCACCGCGTTGCTGATCGTGTTGCGCAACTCCAGCTGCTCGGCGATAAAGCGGCGGATGTCCTCCGGCTGCAACTCGCGCAGATTCAGAGGGTGGCCGGCGAATTTGTGCACCAGTAGCCGCTCGATGATTCGCAGTCGGACGGAACGGGTGCCGCTCGCCAGCCCGCGGGTATCGAGCATGTAAGCGTCGTAGCGGCCCAGTTCTTCGGCGATCGGACCCGACGCCGTCGGCAAGTCGGCGATCACGCCGCGGTGGCGAAGGATGGCCAGGAGGGGCATCAAGGCAGCATGCGCCTCACGCGGATTCCGAACCACCGGCGCCACGCAACCACAGTGCGGCAGGTGCTCCTGGAGAAACTGATCGAAGCGGCTCTCGTCGAGCTTGGCGGCAGGCAACCTGCACAGAGACATCCAGTGGCCGAAGTGCGCGAGCGCGTTCAGACATCGCTGGCTCGTGCTGGACGCGTAGCGGCCGCGCTTCAGTCGCCCGACATAGGCCGGCACATACGCAGCCAGCGGACCATCGAGCAACCAGCCTTGCAGCGTTGGATGCAGGGAAGGAATCTCAAGCATGGCAATCTCCTATCGGGAAGAGGAGATGCCGTGCTGCCCGAGTGCCGAACTTATGTCCAGCCCGGCGCTCGTCAGGGGTTCAATTCACCAGCAACGACAGGGCGCTACTGTACCCCGGTCAGCCGAACTGCTCATAACTGGGAGCTATGCATAATGGCCGAAAGGCGCGGTCCGGCTGTAAGCGTGCCGGATGGCTGCGGCGGTTCTTCGCCGGGCTGATGGGGTGCCCTGCTGCGCGGAGGTAAAGGAGGAGGCGGACGCTTTATCGCTCTTGTCCGCCGGGGGACACGCAGCGCAGCAGGGTACCCCGTCGGCCCGTGCGCGCGGGCACCTCGTAACCGCACTCAGCGGCTCGCGAGCAGTTTCACTCCCAGCAGCACGAATATCCCGCCCGCGGTCCGATCGAGCCATGCGCCCAAGCCGGGATTGCGGGCCAGCCGTTCGCCGACGCTTCCAGCGGACCAGCCGATGGCGCCGAAGATCAACACCGTTTCCGCCGTAAACACCAGCCCGAGTTGCGCCATCTGCCAGCCGGCGTGGCCGCGCGCCGTGTCGACGAACTGCGGCAGGAAGGCGAGGAAGAAGAGCACGACCTTCGGGTTGATGGCGTTGGCGATGAGGCCCTTGACGAACAACGTGCCGGGGCTTTCGTCGGGCGCGGAGGCTGCATTCGGCGCGCCCACCGGCCGCGCATTGCGGATCGCCTGCACGCCGAGCCAGATGAGGTAGAGGCCGCCGATGATCTTCAGGGCGGTGAACGCGACGGCCGAGGCGGCGATCAGCGCGCCGACGCCGAGGGCGGCGAGCAGCGTGTGGTTGAGGCAGCCGAGCGCGCAGCCCAGGCCGAAGGCCACGCCGGGCTTGCGTCCGCGCGCCATGCCGACGGAGAGCACCATCAGGTTGTCGGGGCCCGGCGCCAGCGTGATGAGGACGGCGGCGGCGAGGAAAGCGGCGAATTGCGGCAGCGTCAGCAGGGCGTCCATGGCGAATCGTTTCCTATGCAGGCTAGCGGGCGGCGGTCAGCAGCGGGTCCAGGCGTTCCCAATTGAGCGCGGCTTCGACGGCGTCGGCGAGGCGCTCGATGTGGGCTTCGCGCCGCGCGCCGAAATCCACGAGCGCGATCCCCTCCGCGCCGGCCCAGGCGAGCAGCGCCGCAAGCGCCGCCGGCTGCTCGAAAAGGCCGTGGCAGTATGTGCCGAGGATCTGGCCGTCGGCCGAGATGGCGCCGTCGACGCGCCCGTCGTCGAGCCGCACGGCAGGACGTTCGAGTGCGCGGCCGCTCGTTACGCCCATGTGGATCTCGTAGCCGCTCATCGGCGGCGCGCCGTCGAGCGCGAGACGACCCGTGACGTTGCGCAACTGCTTCTCCGGCTCGAGCATCGTCTCGCAATCGAGGAAGCCGAGACCTTCGAGATCGCCCGGCCGCCCTTCGATGCCGGCCGGATCGTGCAGCGTGCGCCCGAGCATCTGATAACCGCCGCACAGTCCGATCAGCTTGCCGCCGTAGCGCAGGTGGCGCTGCAGGTAAGGCTCCCAGCCCTGGCCGCGCAGCCAGGCGAGGTCGGCGGCGACGCTCTTCGAACCGGGCAGCACGACGAGGTCGGCGGGCGGCGGCGCCTGGTTGGGGCCGATCCAGCGGAAATCGATCTGCGGATGCAGCCGCAGCGGATCGAGATCGCTGTGGTTGGAGATGCGCGGAAACACCGGCGCAACGACGATGAGGCGCGCCTCGCCTTCGCGCTCGGCGTGATGCTCGAGGGCATCCTCGGCGTCGAGGAACAGGCCGTGCAGGTAGGGAATCACCCCGAGCACCGGCCGGCTGGTGTGCTGTTCGAGCCAGCCGAGGCCGGGCTGCAGCAGGCCGATGTCGCCGCGGAAGCGGTTGACGACGAAGCCTTTGACGCGCGCCTGCTCCGAAGCCGAGAGCAGCGCCAGCGTGCCGGACAGGTGGGCGAGCACGCCTCCGCGGTCGATGTCGCCGACGATGATCACCGGAATGTCGACGGCCTCGGCGAAGCCCATGTTGGCGATGTCGCGCTCGCGCAGGTTGACCTCGGCCGGGCTGCCGGCGCCTTCGACGATCACGCAGTCGAATTCCGCCGTGAGCCGCTGCCACGACTCGAGCACGGCCGCCATCGCCGTCGCCTTGTAGTCGTGATAGGCGCGCGCATCGAGGTCGGACACCGCCTTGCCGTGGATGATCACCTGCGCGCGCTTGTCGGTGTTGGGCTTCAGCAGCACCGGATTGAAATCGATGCGCGACGCGATTCCCGCCGCCTGCGCCTGCAGCGCCTGGGCGCGGCCGATCTCGCCGCCGTCGGCGGTGACGGCCGAGTTGAGCGCCATGTTCTGCGGCTTGAACGGCGCGACGCGCACGCCGCGGCGATGGAGGATGCGGCAGAAGGCGGCGACCAGCACGCTCTTGCCGGCATCCGAGGTGCAGCCCTGGATCATGAGGGCGGGCATAAAATTGCGCGTCTTCTTCATCGCTTTCATTATCCCATGCCCCCGCTGACGCTCGCGGCCGCCGCCCTCGGCGGCGCGCTGCTGGACCGCCTGTTCGGCGAGCCGCGGCGCTTCCATCCGCTGGTCGGCTTCGGCCGCCTGGCGGACGAGGCCGAGCGCGCCTTGCGGCGGGGGGCGCCGGGGCATGCCTGCGGCAACCGGCTGCGCGGACTGGCCGCCTGGGCGCTCGTGGTGCTGCCGCTCGCGGCCGCGGCGAAGCTGATCTGCCTGGCGACGCCGTTCGGCATCGCCGACATGCTGCTGCTGTGGTTCGCGCTCGGCAGCCGCGCGCTCGGCGAGCATGGCCGCGCGATCGCGGCGCCGCTGGCGGCAGGCGACCTGCCTGCGGCGCGCGCCGCGGTAGGCCGCATCGTCTCGCGCGAGACGGCGACGCTCGACGAGCCGGGCGTCGCCAGGGCGGCCGTCGAATCGGTGCTCGAGAACGGCAACGATGCCGTGTTCGGCGCGCTGTTCTGGTTCTTCGTCGCCGGCGGTCCCGGCGCGCTGCTGTTCCGCCTGGCCAACACGCTCGACGCCATGTGGGGCTACCGCGACGCGCGCCGCCTCTACTTCGGCTGGGCCGCGGCACGCATCGACGACGTCCTCAATTTCATTCCGGCGCGCCTCACCGCGCTGACCTACGCGCTGCTCGGGCGCACCGGCGCCGCGCTCGCCTGCTGGCGCGCGCAGGCCGCAACGTGGAGCAGTCCCAATGCGGGGCCGGTGATGGCCGCCGGCGCCGGCGCGCTCGAAGTGCGCCTCGGCGGCCCGGCCGTCTATCACGGCGTTGAGGAATGGCGGCCGCCGCTGGGCGCGGGCGCCGCGCCGACCGCGGCCGACATGAGCCGCGCCGTAGCGCTCGTCGAGCGCGGACAATGGCTGTGGCTGGCGCTGTTCGGCCTCATCGCCGCGGGAGCCGCCCATGCTTGAGCACGGCGGCAAGCTGCGCGCGGCAGCGGCGCGCTGGGGCATCCCGCTCGGCGATTGGCTGGACCTGTCGACCGGCATCGCGCCGGACGGCTATCCGGTGTCGCCGCCGTCCGCGGACAGCTGGCGCCGCCTGCCGGAAGGCGGCGACGGTCTCGAGGACGCGGCCGCCGCCTATTACGGCACGTCGCGGTTGCTGGCGCTGCCCGGCTCGCAGGCGGCGATCATGGCGCTGCCGCGGCTGCGTCCCACCGGCACGGTGGCGATCCTGGCGCCGAGCTACGGCGAATACGCCCCGGCATGGCAAGCGGCCGGCCATGCGACGCGCCTGTTCGCGCCCGGGGAGTTCGAGTCCGTTGCTGCCACCTGCGACGCCGTGATGCTGGCCAATCCCAACAATCCCACCGGCGAACGCTTCGCACGCGCCCGCCTGCTCGAGGCGGCGCGGGTACTGCACGCGCGCGGCGGCAAGCTGATCGTCGACGAGGCCTTCGCCGACGCCGAGGACAGCGAATCGCTGGCGTCGATCGCCGGCGGTTCCGAGGCGCCGAACGTGATCGTGCTGCGCTCGCTGGGCAAGTTCTTCGGCATGGCCGGCGCCCGCGTCGGCTTCGCCATCGCGCGCGCGGCCGTGCTCGAACGGCTCGCCGAGGCCATCGGCCCCTGGGCCGTCGCGCACCCGGCGCGCGAGGCCGCGCGCGCGGCGCTGGCCGATGCCGCGTGGCAGGCGCGCCAGCGCGAACGCCTGCTCGCGGGTTCGGCACGCCTGGCGCACCTGCTCGCCGACGCGGGACTCGAAAGCGCCGGCGGCACGGCGCTGTTCCGCTACGTTCTCACGCCGCGCGCGGCGGCAGTCTTCGAGATGCTGGCGCGCCAGGGAATCCTGGTGCGGCGGTTCGACCGGCCTGCCGCCCTGCGCTTCGGCCTACCCGGCGCCGAGCCCGAATGGCAGCGGCTCGCCGCGGCGCTACAGCGTGCCTAGCCAGAAGGCGACGTCCATCTTGAGGAACTCGTCCCACGGCACGTAGTGCGAGCCGTCGCACGAGAACGTCAGGCCGACGATGCCGTTGAAGAGATTGAGCGTGCCGCTGCGCAGGTAGAACATCTCGTCGACGAAGCGCAGCGAGCGCATCGCGTCGAGGATGGCGCGGATGCGCTCCTTGGGCACCAGCGCGTCCGCCGGATAGGCATGCTTGGGATAGGCGAGGCAGATGTCCGGGGTGGTCAGCGCCTGGACGTCGAACAGCCGGTAGCGGTAGGGATCGTCGAGCGTCCAATAGACGGCGCGGCTGCTCGAGAAGTGCAGCATGATGTGGTACATGCCGTGGTCGACCATCAGCTCCTCGACGACGCCGAGCACGGTCGGCAGCTGCCGGTCCATCTCGCTCTCGCTGCGCGTCTGGTGGAATACCTGGCTGCGGATCGAGGGATCGCCGCGCAGCTGGCGCCACTGGCGCTGTTCCTCGAAGCGCGCGCGCGTCAGCGGCAGCTCGTTGAGGTAGAAGTCGGCGCCGAGGAAGCCGAGCGCGGCGCCGCCGGCGTCGCGCACCAGCTGGATCGCCGTGAGGCCGGGCCGTCGCTCGCGCATCGTGATGTACGAGCGCGACAGCAGGAAGCCGACGGCCGGCAGGGATTCGCGCATGTAGGGGCGGTGCGAGCGGACGCGGCCGAAGTCGGCGTCGCGGATGCCGGCGGCGCCGACGTTGTCGGAGATCTGCACGCCGTCGACGCCCATCGCGTAGAGGTAGCGGCAATGCGGCACGGCGGCGAAGCGGCGCGCCAGCTCGGCGTTGAGCGCGGCGCGGTCGCCCCAGACGGGAGCGCAGGCGATAGCCGCCGCGCGCAGCGGCTCCTCGATGATCGCCTTGAGGGCGGTTCTCTGCCGGGCGATCGTTTCCTGGAGAGTATTCTTGTTGTTTTGCATGATCCGAGAGCTTAGCAAATGAAGATGATGGAATCGTTGATCTCGCACGTAAGCGCAGCGGCGCTCTGCGCGTTTCTCGTCATGTCGCCGGCATCCGCGGCCGTGACGGCCACCGACGACACCGGCGCCGAGGTGACGCTGCGCTCGTCGGCCAGCCGCATCGTCAGCCTGTCGCCGCACATCACCGAGCTGCTGTTCGCCGCCGGCGCCGGCGCCCGCATCATCGGCACCGTCGACTACAGCGACTATCCGCCGCCGGCGAAGCGCATCGCGCGCGTCGGCGGCTACACGCAGCTCGATCTCGAGACCATCGTCGCGCTCAAGCCCGACCTCGTCATCGCCTGGGAGAGCGGCAATCCGCCGGCCGCCGTCGCCAAGCTGCGCGCGCTGGGCATCCCGGTGTTCATCAACCAGCCCGACCGTATCCTCGACGTGGCGCGCAGCATCGAGCAGTTCGGCCGCCTGGCCGGCACTAGCCAGGTTGCCGATCCGGCCGCCGCCGAATTCCGCGCGCGCTACCAGAAACTGGCGCGCTACGCGAACCGCCCCAAACTGCGTGTCTTCTACGAGATATGGAAGGAGCCGCTGATGACGATCAACGGCAAGCAGATCATCAGCGACGCGATCCGCCTATGCGGCGGCGAGAACGTCTTCGCCGACCTGCCGGTGCTGGCGCCCAAGGTGACGGTCGAGTCGGTGCTCGCCGCCAATCCCGAAGTCATCGTCGCCAGCGGCATGGGCGAGTCGCGCCCCGAATGGCTCGACGAGTGGCGCCGCTGGCCGCAGCTCGCCGCCGTGGCAAGAGACAATCTCTACTTCGTCCCACCCGAGCTGATCCAGCGCCACACGCCGCGCGTGCTGGACGGCACGGAACGCTTGTGCGAGGACCTGGAGAAGGCAAGGGTGAAGCGCTAGAACAAGCTGGGGACGACGCGGTCGCGTTCCGCGAGCCGCTCCAGCCCTTTTGCCGCTTCGGCGGTGGCGCCTTGTTCCGCGGCGTGGCGCAGGAAGCTCTCGAGCGCCTTCGGCAGGTCGTAGTCGACTTCGCGCCACTCGGCGAGGAACTGGTCGAACGTCACGCGGCTGGCCGACAGCTTGCCGCTGGCCATGGGCACCAGCGTCACCACGCCGCCGACGTTCTTGACGACGATCGCGGTGGTGCGGTGGCTGTTGGTGACGACCATGCGGACGGCTCCCGAGCAATGGCGCGAGTGTAGTTCGCCGCCGTTTCGCGCAAGCGCGGGGAAATCGGGGAAATTCCAGCCGTATTTTCGAGGCGGGGTGCCGATGCTCTTGATCAATCGCGCTTTCGGTTGACCGAAGGTTCCGGTCGCCGCCCGCTGTCGTGCCGATGGGGACCGCGCTACCGAAGGTCTGCTTCACACTTCGACGCAAAGCCGGAGTTCGACCCTTGCCTACGCGCTTCCAACGCCTGACACACCAGCGTGGGTTGGCTGCCAGCTGCTAACGTGTCTCTGGACCGGCCATCAAAGGCCAGCGCGCTTAATCAACTCAGCCATCGACACGCCCAATGCCCCAGACAGTCTGGCCAATGTCAGCACAGCGACGTTGTTGTCGCCTCTCTCAACGCGACCCACATAGCTGCGATCCACCTCCGCCAGCAATGCCAGCCTCTCTTGCGAGATGTCTTCCTCAAGGCGGATGGTTCGGATGGTCTCCCCGAGGGCAACCAAAATGGGATGCTGGCGATTTCTTGAAGGATTTGGCACCCCGCTATGGTTCCGCCAGAGGGCGCGACAATCCACGGGACATGTACCGCCATGTTCGGCTAGAATTGGCGTCAGCGGCAAAGGAGGGCCATCAGAAATGGCGGCGTCGAGCAACGACAACAAGAGTCCACGCGCTAACACGCGCGACATCATCAAAGCAAATAATGACCTCGCAGCGAAATTGGCGTTGCTGGAGGCGCTTCTTCTTGAGCACGCAACCAAGGAGGGTGCAGATAGCGCACGTGAAGCCCTGCCGGAAATCTTCTCCTTCGCCTATGACTACTTTGCGGCGGAGGATTACAAGATGCGTCTGCTCGGCGCGACCGGCAACCTGCGAGAAGCGCTCGACGCCCACACGGAGGACCACGCCGACATGATGGCGAGGCTTCGCGAGTCGTTGGACCTGCCGGTGGCGGAGCGGCAAATGCAGAGCGTCGCCAGCATAATCAGGCGGTGGCGCTGCGAGCACTTACCCAATCATGACAACTGGCTCTTCCAAAACGTAGCAAAGTAGCCAGCGCCGCTAGGATTGGCGCGATGGGCTCTCCAATCGCAACCGCCCCACCTCCCTTTCAGACCCCCTTTGGGATATTGCTAAAGCAATATCCGTAGATTAGCATTCGCATGGGTCTGTCGGCCCTGCTCTTAGCAATTCAAGAAACCATTCGCGGCGTGCGACGGTGATCAAGGGGGAAATCACAAAGCTGCGTGCCTCACCGAACAGCGGAGAGGCCATCATCGAGCCTTCCGATCGGTTTGATGTGCGCTGTCGCAAGGACTTTGAATGCGCAGCCGACATGGCGCTTGTCCTGACGACGGGAGAAATTCTGATCGACCTTCGAAATGTCCAGTATCTGGACACCACGGCCCTCGGCGCCCTGTTACAAGCCAGATCCAAGGCTCAGGCCGCCGGAAAGAAGATCGTCTTGTTGAACGCGAACCCGCGCATCATGGAAATTCTCGAGATCGCAAACTTCGTCCGCTTGTTCGAAATGATGGCTGGAAAGGCCTAAGCGCGTGCGCTTAGCTGCTCCCATGCTGCGAATCCTATTCCGGTAGCCTCGCCAACGACGACCCCTTACCTTAAGGCAAATAGCTTCGAGAAGTTGGTGGCGTCCAGCACTTGCTTAACCGTCCCCTGGCTCCAGACAGCGACACGCTTGTCGACCCCTTGAACAAGCTCTCACCCATCACCGCGGCGACGATCGACGAGATGCCGTCATATGCATACGGATTACGAAGGGAAGTGATCGGCGATTGCTTGAGCACCATCAAGCCGGGACGCTTGTCTGGATATGACCTTCCGGATATATTCTGCTCCGCCCACCGGGAAAACGTGGGCTCCTGTTCAAGGCTACTCGGCTCGAAAGAGCGGAGGCGCAAAGTTCCGGTCTAATGGCTCCTGCCTAAGGCTGAGGAATTGCCGGGAGGGAGATTTCGGCAGGCCGCTCGGCCGCAAGCTCCCGCGCAACCAATAACGAACGGGAGGGCCTCAGGGATGACCCACAACATTCTCAAGCACATCGAGACGCTGACCCAGCAGCGAGAAATCAACCTGCTCGATTTGTCCATTACCAGCGCACTCGTTCAACTGCTCAGGCCGCGCATCGTGCGTTTGCGGCAGCTATACAACCGCGAGACTGGACTTGCCGCCGTCACCACGGCATGGAACGACGGAACGCACAGCCAGTGTCTTCCCGACACCCCGACCGAAAGCGACTTCGAGCCGGTCGCCGCGTCTCCCGGCCTGCATGCGTGCTTGGAAAGGCACGGAGCGTTCGCAGAGGTCAACTCCGACACTCAGGCGCATCACTACTGGTTCCCCGTGTACATGCACGACGCTCCTTACGCCTGCGTCGAAATCGTTTCCGACGGCATGCTGTCGGCGCCGAGAAAGGGCATGGTTGCAGGCATCATGGGCGTGTACCGCAACTTCCTTAGTCTTCTGGAGGAAAGCCAGCGCGATGGCCTCACGGGCCTGGCCAATAGGAAGGCATTTGACCGGTCGTTGCGGCGCTTGCTGACCACTATTGCGACCCAGGGCTCCGTCCTCGAGGAGCGGCGCACAGCCACCGGCCGTGATAATTGGCTGGCGATCGTTGATGTCGACCATTTCAAGACCGTCAACGACTGCCATGGCCATCTCCATGGTGACAGGGTACTAATCGAAGTGGCCGGCATCATGCGCAAGACTTTTCGAGTCCAAGACCGCATCTTCCGCTTCGGCGGCGATGAGTTCATCATTCTCATTCGGCAAACCGCCTCGGGCCACGTGGCGACCTCGTTGGAACGCTTCCGGCGCGAGGTCGAAAACCACGCGTTCGCAGCCCAGGACAAGACGGAACGGCTAACCGTATCCGTCGGCTATTCGAAGATCACCGCCAGCGATACGCCCACCACGGTCCTCGGGCATGCCGACAATGCTCACTACTACGCAAAGAAGCATGGCCGAAACCGCGTGTGCAGCTACAACCAGTTGCTTGCCAAAGGCAGCTTGATGCAGTCCGCCTCGTAACATTTCCACCCGACGCTCTGCCAGGGCGATGACCGTTGTGAGCAGCGTCGAGCAGGTCGTTGCGATGGCGGAGCAAAACAATTCAGAAACCGGCGAGATCGCTCATACGGCTGAGCGACTGGAGAACCTGGCCAGGCAACAAAACGCATCGAACGGAATCGGAACGGAATCGGCCCTTTGACAACGGCCTCCGCCTCGCGCATCATGCCGGCCTTCAGGTGCCCTGCGCTCGAGCGGCGCGGGGAGAATCGGGAAGGCGGTGCGATTCCGCCACGTGCCCAACGCTGTATGGATGATGCCCTGGCAGGATGCCACTGGTGAAAACCGGGAAGGCGCCGGCGGCAGACGAATCCGAGTCAGAAGACCGGCCTGAAAAGTTCGCGCCCCGCAAGGCCGGGTGGGGCGCCCACTTTGCCAAGGGGAATATAGGTGCAATTCAAATCCAGCGACCAGGACGTCCACGCCTTCACCGCGGAAGCGCGCGCGGCCATCTACCAGACCATCTTCTCGCGCCGCGACGTGCGCGGCCAGTTCCTGCCCAAGCCGGTGCCGGACGAGGTGCTGAGCCGCATCCTCACGGCGGCGCATTACGCGCCCTCGGTCGGCTTCATGCAGCCGTGGAACTTCCTCGTGGTGCGCTCCGGCGAGGTCAAGCGCAAGGTGCACAACGCCTTCGCACAGGCGCATGCCGAAGCCGCCGAGATGTTCGAAGGCGACAAGCGCGAGACCTACAAGACGCTCAAGCTCGAGGGCATCGTCGAATCGCCGCTCGGCATCTGCATCACCTGCGACCGCGAGCGCACCGGGCCGGTGGTGGTCGGCCGCACGCACATGAAAACCATGGACCTCTACAGCAGCGTCTGCGCCGTGCAGAACCTCTGGCTGGCGGCGCGCGCCGAGGGGCTCGGCGTCGGCTGGGTCAGCATCTTCCATCAGGCGGCGCTGCAGGAGGCGCTCGGCATCCCGAAGGGCATCACGCCGATCGCCTACCTGTGCGTCGGCTACGTCAGCCACTTCTTCGCCAAGCCCGAACTCGAGGCCGCGGGCTGGCTGCCGCGCCTGCCGATCGAGGATCTGGTGTTCTTCGATCAGTGGGGCCGCCGCGACGACGAGGCGCCGCTGGTGAGGCAGCTGATGCGCGACCAGGCGACCGTGCAGGCGAAGGCCAACGCGACGCCGCTGCAGCCGGCCGACCGCTGATTCAGGTCAGCAGCTGCGCCAGCGCTTCGGGATTCGACGGGAAGTAGAGGTGCACGTAGGAGGCTGTCAGGCGGTTGCGCCGATAGACGGCCTCGCCGCTTCGCCCGGTCGCCGAGACGGCATGCGCGAGCGGCGCCAGCGGCGTTTCGCTGCGCGAGTAATGGAAGGTGTGGCCGCGCAGCGTGCCTTCGGGCAGCGTCGCTTCCTGCAGGCCGAGCGCGGCCAGGCGCGGCTGCATGCGCACGCTTCCCGGCAGCAGCCCGGCCATGCGATGCGCGCGGCCGTCGGCGTCGACGAGGGTCTCGAACAGCGACATCATGCCGCCGCATTCGGCGAGCAGTGGCTTGTCGGCGTCGGCGTGGGCCGCCAGCGCGCGCCATAAATCGCTGCGCCCGGCCAGGCGCTCCGCGTACAGCTCGGGATAGCCGCCGGGCAACCAGACGGCGTCGCATTCGGGCAGCGCGTCGCCGGCCAGCGGCGAGAAGAAGCGCAACTCCGCGCCGAGCGCAGCCAGGCATTCGAGATTGGCCGGGTAGAGGAAGGCGAAGGCGGCGTCGCGCGCAATGGCGATGCGGCGGCCGGCGAGACGTTGCGGCAACGCGGGCCCGCGCACTTCGGGGAAGCCGACGGCGGGCGGCGCCTCGGCCAGGGCTGTGGCTTCGAGCGCGTCGGCGATACGATCGAGCCGCGCCACGAGATCGGGCAGTTCCTCCGCCAGCACCAATCCGAGATGACGCTCGGGCAGGGCGAGCGCTTCATCGCGCGGCACGTGGCCGCACCAGGCGAGACCGGGCGGCATGCTGGCGCGCAGCATCTCCGCATGGCCGGCGCTGCCGACGCGGTTGGCGAGCGCGCAGTGGAAGGGCAAGCCCGGGCGGTAAGTGGCGAGGCCGTGCACGAGGGCGCCGAAGGTGCCGGCCATGGCCGCGGCATCGATCACCGCCATGACCGGCAGGCCGAAGCGCGTCGCGATGTCGGCGGCCGAGGGCTCGCCGTCGAACAGGCCCATCACGCCCTCGACGATGACGATGTCGGCCTCGCGCGCGGCGCGCGACAGCCGCCACGCCGCGTCGCCCTCGCCGCACATCCAAAGGTCGAGGTTCTCGCAAGGCGATCCGCTGGCGACGGCGTGGATCATCGGGTCGATGAAATCGGGGCCGCACTTGAGCACGCGCACGCGGCGCCCCCGGCGCGCATGCAGCCGCGCCAGCCCGGCGACGATGCTGGTCTTGCCCTGGCCCGAGGCCGGCGCGGCGATCAGCAGTGCCGGCGCGGCGGCCATCAGAACTCGATCCCCGGCATCGCCTTCACGCCGGCGGCGAAGGCGTGCTTGGTCATGCGCACTTCGCTGACGGTGTCGGCGGCGGCGACCAGTTCGCGCGGCGCGGCGCGGCCGGTGACGATCACGTGCTGCATGGGCGGGCGAGCGGCGAAGGCCTTGATCGCGTCGCCGACGTCGAGCCAGCCGTACTTGAACGCGTAGGTGATCTCGTCGAGCACCACCATGCCGATGTCCGGATTGGCGAGATAGGCGAGCGCCTGCTGCCACGCTGCCTGCGCCGCGGCGGCGTCGCGTGCGGCGTTCTGGGTTTCCCAGGTGAAGCCTTCGCCCATCACGTGCCAGCGCACCTGGTTGGGGAAGCGGCGGAAGAAACCTTCCTCGCCGGTGTCGGAGCGGCTCTTGACGAACTGGATGACCGCTACCTTCATGCCGTGGCCCAGCGCGCGCGCCACGAGGCCGAAGGCCGCCGAGGATTTGCCCTTGCCGGTGCCGGTGTTCACCACCAGCACGCCGCGCTCCTCGCTGGCGGCCGCGACGCTGCGGTCGATCACGGCCTTCTTGCGCC